>JALWEC010000312.1 GCA_027036655.1 Melioribacteraceae bacterium | reverse complement strand
CTTCCTAAGGATGAAGCTATCGCTAAGATTAAAGGCGCAATTCAGAAATCCTACGGAAAGAAAGGCGAAGATGTCGTTAAGAAAAACTTTGCGGCTGTTGATGATGCATTGGCAAATCTGCATAAGATTGAATATACGGATCAGGTAACCAGCACAATCGAAGTTAAACCTCCTGTTCCCGATGCGGCTCCGGAATTTGTTAAAGATGTTATCGGACAGATTATCGCAGGCAAAGGAGATGATTTACCGGTCAGCAAAATGCCAGCAGACGGAACTTTCCCGACCGGCACTACACGCTGGGAAAAAAGAAATATTGCTCTTGAAGTTCCCGTATGGGAGCCGGAAATCTGTATTCAGTGCGGTAAGTGCGCATTAGCTTGCCCGCATGCTGCAATCAGAATTAAAACTTACGACAAAAAATATACCGAAGAAGCTCCCGAAACTTACAAATGGACCGAAGCGCGAGCCAAGGAAGTCAGAGGAAACGCTTACACGATTCAGGTTGCAGTTGAAGATTGTACAGGTTGCCGTTTGTGCGTTGAAGTATGTCCCGCTGTTGACAAACAGAATCCCGACATCAAAGCTCTCAATATGCACGATCAAATTCCTCTGCGCGAGACCGAAAGTAAAAACTTCGAGTTCTTCTACAATCTTCCCGAACTTGACAGAACAAGCATTAAGGTTGACACTGTTGTAGGAAGTCAGTTCCTGCAGCCGTTATTCGAGTTCTCAGGCGCTTGCCCGGGTTGCGGCGAAACGCCTTATATCAAACTTGTTACGCAGTTGTTCGGCGACAGAGCCGTAATCGCAAACGCAACGGGGTGTTCATCAATTTACGGCGGAAACTTGCCTACGACTCCTTATACTTTCAATAAAGAAGGAAGGGGACCTGCATGGAATAACTCCTTGTTTGAAGATAACGCTGAATTCGGGTTGGGAATGAGATTGGCAATTGATAAAAATTATGAGCATGCGGTTGAATTACTCGGCAGGTTAAAAGAGGAACTCGGCGCAGAACTCGTTGACGAAATTATCAACGCTTCTCAAAAGACGGAACAGGAAATCAAAGAGCAGCGCGAAAGAATCGCTAAAGTAGAAAAAATGCTGAAAGGCATGACCTCCAATCCTACGGCTGTTGAGCTGCTTCCTATAATCGAATACTTGATTACGCGTTCGGTTTGGATTTTCGGCGGCGACGGCTGGGCATACGATATCGGCTACGGCGGTTTGGACCACGTTCTTGCATCCAATAAGAATGTTAACATTCTCGTGCTTGATACCGAAGTTTATTCCAATACCGGCGGACAGCAGTCCAAGGCTACCGGAATCGGCGCGGTTGCAAAATTCGCGGCTGCCGGTCGCTCGCTTCCTAAAAAGGATTTGGGCAGAATGGCAATCAACTACGGTAACGTATATGTGGCTCAGGTTGCAATGGGAGCTAACGATACTCAAACCGTTAAAGCCATTAAAGAAGCGGAAGCTTACGAAGGCGTTTCCATTATTATTGCCAACAGTCCTTGTATCGAACACGGTTACGATTTGGCTTACGGATGGAAACAGCAGAAGCTGGCTGTTGAAAGCGGTTACTGGCCGATTTACAGATATAATCCTGCAAACGCAGCAAAAGGAAAGAATCCTTTGAAATTGGATTACAAAGGACCTAAGATTCCGATTGAAGATTATGTCTATAATGAAAACAGATTCAAAATGCTGACAAAATCAGATCCTGAAAGAGCCGCTATGCTGCTCAAGAAAGCTCAGGAGCATGCCGAGGATATCTGGCATGTTTACTCAACCCTTGCTTCCGAAGATTTTAGTTATAAAATCAAAGAAGAAGGAAACGAGTAAAAAAATCCTCAATACGTTATAAATTGCGTATATTTTAAATAAAAGGGGAATTGTTTTAACAGTTCCCCTTTTTTATTATATTAATAGGAGAAATGATATTTTTTTAATTTAATCAGAAGGACGTTTATGAAAAAGCTGCTTTATGTTTTACTGCTCTTTACTTATTTTTCAACTGAAATATTCGCTTCGGGCGGAATAAAATGGGTTACTTTCGATGAAGGACTCGCTCAAGCTAAAAAAGAAAATAAATTCTTACTTGTTGATTTTTTTACCGATTGGTGCAAATGGTGCAAAGTTATGGATGAAAAAACATACTCCGATCCGGAAGTTCAGAAAACAATTGCCGAAAATTTTGTTATGGCGAGGGTAAATCCTGAGAAGCCGGGGACGGTTCATTTTATGGGACAGGAATATCAAAATTCACAATTTGCGCAAGCAGCCGGAGTAACGGGATACCCGAGCACGGGACTTTTTACTTCCGACGGAAAATTCATCACGGTAGTTACGGGATATTTGGATATTCCTAAATTTAACTCGCTTGTTACGTATTTGAAGGAAAAACATTACCAGAATCTTGCATTTGAGGACTATTCCCTTTTTGTTACATTGCAGAATAAGTTGAAAGCCGATCCGAAAAATCCCGAGCTTAATTTTATTGTCGGTTATTTTTACGATAAAGTTCTAAAAGATTCGAACAAATCGATAAAATATTACAAAAATGCAATAAATAACAAAGCATCTTTCCCGGAAGTTTACGCCGCTCTTTCCAATGTATATAAAGCGGTGGGAAAGAAAAAAAGCGCCGATAAGATGATGAAGATTGCTAAGAAGAAAGGTTTTACTCAGGATAGCGAGATATTGGATAAGGTTAAGGAAGTAATCAAAAGCGTAATGTAGTTATAGGTATTACGAAATTTTTAGTCGCACCAAAGTCATTATTTGAGATTAAAAACTTATCCGGAGTGCTTTTTGGTTGGGACGCTAACTGTAAGATAAGTTGTACGCGGTCATTCTGAGTTGAGCCATTAGGCGAAATGAAGAATCTCAAAATTGGAGTTCGCAAAAATGCCGGTTTAGAGATTCTTCATCCGCCTTTGGCAGATTCAGAATGACAGATATTGGATTTGAGTTGAAATATGCTTTGAACTTTTTTATTTCGTTCGGCAATAAAGTAGTTGGATTAACAATTCCTCTTCCGGCTGCGCGAATTAACTTATGTTAAAATATCGGTTTTCTTAAATCTGTAAAGCGCGACGGCGTTAACCGCACCGGCGATTCCTAATAA
>JALWEC010000311.1 GCA_027036655.1 Melioribacteraceae bacterium | reverse complement strand
TTTGTTCAAATATTGATTTTCCGGCTTCGGATTTTGCAAACCTCGAGATTCAAAAATTAAATATTTCCATTCAAAAGCGCGAAGCGCTTAAATTTATAATAACTATGGGCGAAACCCATAGAGAAGATATTTCTCCAAAACAGAAGAACTGCGAACGCAGTTCAATTTATTTTTTTCTATTTGACAAAGGAGAAGACTTTGCATAATACGACCCGGACAAGCCGGAACCAATAAAAGGAAATTCGCCGGAGCGCGCGAAGTCAAAAAGCGAAGCGTGGGAAAATACTTTTAGGAATAATCCCTTTGGTATTTAGAAAAAACCAAGCTCCGAATTGGCGTTAAATTGCGGGTTAGGAATTTTGAATTGCCGTTCATTTATTGGATGAGGGGGTAAAAATGAATTTCAAATGACAATTTTTGGTTTAATTTTGCCTTTCCTTTTTTTTAATGAAATAGAATATATACTCCGAAATTTCTTTTTTTTAAAAATAATTTGCAATTATTTGAAAATAGTATTAAACTTTGAAAGGAGTAATAAAAAATTCACAAAACCAATATCTTTCAGAGCGCTAACAAATATGAGGAAAATGCTATGAGGAAGAATATTTTTTATTCATTATTACTGATTGTTTTTGCCATGCCGATTTTGATTAAGGGGCAAACAACTATTAAATTCCAAGGATTTGAAGGAACCGCAAATGATACTTGGAGCTATACAGTAAACCCAGCTACTTTTAATTCAAATGGAGATGTTTGGGCTGTTGTTGATAATTCTTTTCATTCTTTTACAACAATTCCTTCGGAGGGATCAAAATTTTGGGGTATTGAAGATCTAAATTCGCCAAACGGTACAACTGATTGGGGAACTATTACATTTTCTAGTGTAGATATTTCTTCGTATTCCAATGTCGTTTTAAGTTTTGATTATGAAGTTGACGGATATGACACTGACGATGATATTAAATATGAAGCATTTTTTAATGGCACTGGTCAAGGCGAGGTACTATTAGTCGATGGAGCGAGTAATTTAAATCAAGACGGAACGGTTAGTATTAATATTCCCGATGGCACAAGTAATGTTTATATTGTTGTAAGTGTTAAACAGAATGGCTCTGATTACGGAGGTTTTGATAATTTTAAAATTATCGGAGAAGTTTCCGGCGGCGTTGTTAATCCTTCAAATTTTTCCGCTTCAGCCGGGGGTAGTGATAACATTGATTTGTCTTGGGACAAAAATTCCAGCGGCGATAACGTAATGGTTGCTTATAATACGACTAATACTTTCGGAACTCCGTCAGACGGCTCCACTTATACTGCCGGAAGTACAATTACGGGCGGCGGAACAGTGATTTACAACGGAGCGAATGTTTCTTATAACCATTCCGGTTTAACTTCTAACACGACTTATTACTACAAAGCCTGGTCTGTTGACGGTTCAAACAATTATTCTTCCGGCGTTGTTACAAATGCTACAACGGCTAAAGAAGAGCCTTCGAATCATGTTACCGGATTTGCCGCATTGGCTGCCGGTTCTTCCCAAATTAATTTGAACTGGACGGAAAACGACGGCATAGTCGCTCCCGACGGATACTTAATTAAAGCTTCAACGGCGGATAATATTACGGCTCCTACAGACGGAACGGACGAATCGGATGACACCGACCTCTCAGATGGCTCCGGTGCGGTAAATGTGTCGCACGGAACAACTTCTTATTCATGGACGGGACTTACCGCTTCAACTACTTACTATTTCAAAATTTATCCTTACACAAATTCCGGTTCTCATATCGATTACAAAACCGACGGAACAGTTCCGAGCGCTAATGCGACTACGGGCGAAGCTCCGAAAGGCGCAACCGATTTAATTATTTCCGAATATGTGGAAGGAAGCGCCAACAATAAATATATTGAAATTTATAATGGAACCGGCGCCGATGTAGATTTAACAAATTATGAAGTGAGACTTTATGCAAATGGAGCTTCTTCCGCGTCCAACACCGAGAATCTTTCCGGTACTCTTGCAGATGGTTCGACTTTAGTTCTTGCAAATTCATCGGCGACAATATACTCGGGAACGGTTATTAACAGTTCCGTTTGTAATTTCAACGGGGACGATGCAATTGCAATTTATAATACAAATACAAATAAATATGTAGATATTTTCGGGGTAATCGGCGACGACCCCGGCAGCGCGTGGACAAGCGGTTCTTATTCAACTGCCAATAAGACTTTACGCCGCAAATCAAATGTTGCCGTCGGAGTTAGAACGAATCCGAGTGGAACCGGCGCCGGGGCTTTTACCACCTTGGAATCCGAGTGGGATTTATATGATCAGGATAACGTTGATAACCTTGGCTCCCATACTTTTATCCCGGTACCCACAGGCAGTTATACCGCCAGCGTCGCTTTAGGGGATAATTCTTATACTTTTACCGGTACATCCGTGAGGATTAATTTTATCGGAGTTACTACAGCCAGCAACGTTACGGTAAATAAATATAATAACCCTCCCGCGCATATTTCCGGTATCTCGGAATCCAATATTTCCGAGTATCGTTGGGTTATTGACGGAGGAACCATTAGTTTCGGAGGCGCTACCGAAATAAGATTTAAGGCGAGCGAGTTGGAGGGAATAAGCAATTCGTCAACTGCGACAATAGTTCTTTATAAAAGAAGCGAAGAAGGCTCCGGAAGTTTTACTTCTTTCGGGACAATGACTTATGATGCCGTAAATGATGAGTTCTGGGTTAATATTCCAAGTTTTAGCGAAGTTGTACTGGCAAGTAACGATTCCCCTCTCCCCGTCGAGCTTAAATCTTTTACAGCTTCCGTTAAGGGAAATAATGTGGCGCTCAACTGGGCTACGGCGACCGAAGTAAACAATTACGGTTTCCAAGTAGAAAGGAAAAAGGAAATGGGAGAAAGCGATTGGGAAGATATTGGCTTTGTCCAGGGACACGGAAACAGCAACTCCGTAAAATATTATTCTTACATTGATAATCCGTTTGAAAAAGGAAGCTATTCCTACAGATTGAAACAACTTGATATGGACGGAGCGTTTAAGTACTCTGATATTGTATCGGTTGATCTCGGTTCGATAACAAAATTCGCGTTAAAGCAAAACTACCCAAACC
>JALWEC010000310.1 GCA_027036655.1 Melioribacteraceae bacterium | reverse complement strand
TAAAGCTTCCAAGGAAATGACTTTATATAAATATCGGTTGCTTCATATCCCCCTTTGGAATTGGGGTTTTTAGCTTGAACATTCAGGATAAACGAAACAGGCAATCTTCCTTGTGCGACAGCGGAACCGAGCTGCAGAATATCCATCGTTCCCAAATCGGAAAGTTTTGATTTATTGGAGATGTTTATTCCCATAAGACTAAAGTTTGAAACTTTTCCTAACCTAAATTGCAGTCGAGTTAGATTAACAGCGGTCTTAACCAAACTACACCCTGCGAATGTAACGGCAATCAGCGCAACGATTAAAACTAATCTTCTTTTCATAAATTTCCTTTGTTTAAAACTACAGATTGATTATCGAATTAAGATTTCAGCACTTATTGAAAAATTGTTTATTCCGAATGTCAAAATCCAACTCTACAAAGATGAGAATAGACTAAGTTGTCAGTTCATTTATCAATTTATTTTCATAGATTTTCTTAATTATCATATCGGCAATTCGGAGCGCGCGCAAACCATCTTCCCCGTTAACAACGGGGCGTAAATCATTAAGAACCGAATCGATAAAAAGCTGCTGTTCATACTGCATTGCATTTACTTTTCTGATTTCAGGTTTTTCAAAAATCACCAGTCGTTTTTTATCGGCAATTCCCATCTCGCCAAGAGGAAAATAATTTGCGGGTTTTTCCTCAACGGGATTAAGAAGACGGTAAACTTCGGCTTCCCCTGATGTAAAATCAAGCGACAAATACGCATCTTTTTGGAACATTCTCATCTTGCGCATTTTCTTCTGAGAAATTCTGCTTGCCGTAACATTTGCCACGGCTCCGTTCTCAAATTCAATGCGCGCGTTTGCTATATCAATGTTATCGGAAACTACCGGCACACCGCTTGCGTTAATCGAGCTTACCTTACTCTTAATCAAACTTAAAATTATGTCGATGTCGTGTATCATTAGATCAAGCACAACCGCAACGTCGCTTCCACGCATATTAAATTGCGCAAGTCTGTCAGTTTGAATAAAAAGAGGCGCAAGATTATATTTTTCCAATGCAAGCAAAGCGGGATTAAACCGTTCAATATGTCCCACCTGAATTTTAAGATTTTTCTCCGATGCAATATTAACTAATTCCCTTGCATGTTCAATGTTATCGGTTATCGGCTTTTCAATAAAAACATGTTTTCCCGCAAGTAAAATTTCTCTTGCAATCTCATAATGCGTAGGAGTAGGCGTAACAACAATCAACGCGTCGGCGTTATTTATAAGCCCGGCTTTATCCTCGTACGCCGCAACCCCGTTATTTTCAGCGACTTTAAGCGCCTCTTCATGATTTAAATCGTAAACACCGATAAACTCGGCGTTTTCCGCATTAACCAGTAATTTGGAATGAAGTTTCCCGAGATAGCCGGTTCCAATAATTCCAACTTTTAATTTTTTCATACTTTAGAATATTTCCACACATTTAATTGAAGAATGAGGAATAAAAACATTTACTATTTTGTTATCTCTGATTGTTTCCAGCATCAATCCTTCGTCAAAGGATTCAACCAATTTCCCCGATTTAAAAACAATTTCGGAAATGGGTGGATCGTCTTTTTTCGGACTGAAAACAACGCCGTAATTTTCGTGCATTGTTACGTTCACATTTCTGTCAATGTACTTTTCCCAATCGATTTTCATATTCTTCCCCAATATTTTTTTAATAACTTATAAAAATACTTAAAATAGTATTCTATTACAAAGAAGGAGTTGGATTAAATAAAGGAGAAAAATTAATAATCAAAGCCAAAAAGCCAGGCAGCTAAGTATTAGTATCAAAAGAAAAGACGCCCTGACTCCTGACGCTTACTTTTATGAAAGAATCTTCACCGAAGATTTCCTCAATAAATTTTTTAAATTCTTCAATCATATTTCTCTGCAAAATTACAAGAATTGCACCGCCAAATCCCCCGCCGTGTACTCTGCAAACGCCTCTGCCCGCAAGAAATCTTTCTGTTAATGTAAGAGCTAAATTTACTTCCTGACGTGAAGGATTTTTCGGATTAAATATGTTCTGCAATAATTTTACGGAGGAACTTCCCGAAGCTTTAACATTAGTCAGGAACTTTTCAACATTTTCCTCTTGCAACGCTTTAACTTGATTTTTGACCCGTTCGTTTTCATCGAGAAAATGAAACGCCCGCAGAATAGCTCTGTCTGATACTTCATTCCTCAAATTTTTAATATTGTTTAATAACATATCCTCGGAAATCTCACGGCATGTCTCTTTCCCGAAAAACCGCGCAATCGCTTTCATTTCGTTCGGAATAGCGGCATATTCTTCGGTTAAATCCTCATGACTTCTCCCTGTTTTAACAATGGACAAAGTATAATCGGTTGAATCAAAATCAAAATCTAAGGAAGTAACTACAGGATTATGTGCATCTTTAAAATCAATTGCATTGATTCCGCCATAAACAATTGCAATCTGATCCAATAATCCGCAAGGCTTACCAAAAAATTCATTCTCGGCAAATTGACAAATTTTAGCGATTTCCATTTCATTTACATTGTCATGGTTATACAGCTTGTTAAATATCGAGGCAATTAGAACTTCAAAAGAAGCTGAAGAACTTAACCCCGAGCCGACTCCCACATTACTTAAAACTACGGCTTTAAAGCCCCCGATTGAGTAATCCGCCTTAACAAAAGCGGAAGCTATTCCTTTAATTAATGCTGTTGACGTTCCTTGTTCCTTTTCGTTAAATTCAAGATGATTCAAGTTAACAACAAACGATTCCGGAAAACCTTCCGAAACAATCTCAACCATGCCATTGTCTGATTTACCTACCGCAGCAATCGTATCGAGATTAACAGCTGCAGATAGCGCCAGTCCGTTATTATGATCAGTGTGATTCCCGCTCAGTTCAATTCGTCCCGGAGAACTGAAAAATAAAGTCTTTTTATTCTCCCCAAAATGATTAACAAAAAGTGAATGCAACCTTGAATATCTCTGCGCTTCTTCTTTAAGAACTGTTCGATTGTTTCCGTATAACCGAGCTAATTTATATTCACTGATTATCATGAAATTATTTCCCGATAAATATTTTTATTAATTGAACTCCGTGCGAAGCTATACGGGTTTTGTACATTCCTGCAAATTTACCGATATTTTTTTCTCTCCAAATATCTCTAATTAAAACAGAATCCTTAAAGCCGAGTTCGGAAAGCGGAAGTGTGAAATTCCGGTTTTCGGCGGACACATTAAAAATTCCGATTGCCTTGTTCCCGTCGGAAAGATTTTTCATCCAAACTTCAATCCCTTCCTTTTTTATAACGGGAGTCGCTTCTTGCCCCAGCTTGTCTTGATCAATCGCAATTACTTCATCGTTCGTAATCAGATTAAGCGTAAATTCATCAAGCTTTGTTAAGTCATTACCAAGCAGAAGCGGAGCCGAGCGAAGCGCCCACAAACTTACGTGGGTGTATTGTTCATCGGGAGTTAATCGCGTTTCGTGCAAATTCGGTCCCCAACCGACCCAGCCGACAACAAGCATATCGGGATCGTTCCAATGTCCCGGTCCGGAATATTTAGCATCTTCAATGTTGCCAAAACCAATTTCGTACATTCTATCCCAGTCATCCCAAATATCTCCGGTTGTTCGCCAAAGTTGTCCCCCTACTTTATCGCCCCATTCCCATACTTTTCCTAATCCGTATTCGCATATTGAATACGCGATATCACGGCTGAGATTGTTCGTTAAAGCTTTGTGCATCAGTTTGTATGGAGGAATTAATTCCTTTACGGAATGAACATCTTTCATCAATTTCCGGTAAGTGCATAAATCATATTTAAGGTAATCGATTCCCCACTTGGCAAAAGTTTTCGCATCCTGAAACTCATGCTTGTAACTTGCGGTATATTTGCCGCAAGTAAGGGGACCCGGCGAAGAATATATCCCAAATTTTAATCCGAGTGCGTGAATGTCTTTGCCGAGTTTTTTCATGTCGGGGAATTTCTCATTTGTTCTTATTTCACCGTTGGGTTTTCTCTTTCGCTCTTTTGATTTCCCGAATATTGACCATCCGTCGTCAACATTAATGTAAGTCCAACCGTGATTTGCCAAACCGCTCTCAACAAAAGATTTCGCCGCGTCATAAACTTTCTGTTGCGACACGCTCAAGCCCCAACAATTCCAGCTGTTCCACCCCATCGGAGGAGTCAGAAGGAGTTTATCTCCGATTACAATTTCCAATGTTTTACTGTCAGAGCCAAAATCATTTTCAGCTTTCAATAAAACCGGATACTTCCCTTTTGTTTTAACCGCACCGGAGATGATTCCGTTTTCAGAATCAAGGACTAATCCTTTAGGTAAACCCTCGGAATAAAACTTCATCGGGCGTTTTCCCGATGCGGCAATTTTGTAAAGGAAAGGTTTCCCGGAGCGTTCTCCGTAAATAAGCGCGCCGTTAATTTGAGGAGCGTCTTTTTCCGGCGGAGTTAAAATATACTTGACGCCTTCCGAAAAAGTCGAAAAATAATTTTCTCCGTCAAAATTAAAACGGTATTTAATGGTTGTCGATTCGCGCGGTTTTTCAAAACGGAATGAAAACGCTCTCGATTCTCCCGGATTTATCTTTATCTGATATTTACGCTCGTATGATTTATTATCTGAAATATTGTTAAAAACTTCAATAGTAAAAGCGCCTTGTATTTCATAAGATTTGGAACCGTTCTGCAGTGATACTTTTCTGATGTTTTCATCGCCGTCTTTTTCGGGAACGATTTTAAGATAGTCGCTAAATTTCGGTGTGGTAATATTCAATCCCCCTGAGTAAATTCCTCCCGCAACTCCCCAATCGAAAACTCTTATCGCAATTACATTTTCCTTATCCCATTTTATTAAGGGATTGTCTATTGATAAGGAATATCTTCGAGGTACATCCCAATAGGATTCTTTAAGATTTTTAAAATCATCGGTTACTTTTTTGTCAGACGCTACATTATTTAAATTTTCGCCTACTAATTGCCCGTTTAAAAAGAACTGATTGAAATCATCAATTTTACCGAAATTAAAAATGAGACTGTCATTCGGAAAAGGATTTTCCTTAAGAGAAGCGGGAATTACAACATGAATTCTGTACCAGGCAAAACCTTCATATTTTTTGTAACCTTGTTTATTCCAAGTTTGGTTAACTCGAATTTCTTCCCAATCCGAATCATTAAAATCGGATGCCGAATATTGCAGATTATCGCCCGTCTTGAATTTCCAAGCTCTATCAAGATTCACCTTTTGATATTGATTCATTTCGGTTTCGCATCCTAAAATTAAAAACATGATAGTTATAAATACAGGGAAATTAAGTTTCAGTATATTCATTCTTTGCGCCGTTTAATATGAATAAAGTAAGGAAGTAAAATTCCTTTACAAGAATATAAATTTTAGTTTGGACTTTCAAGCAGCGTAATAAAAAATAGTCTAAATTCATGATTCTCGGAAAAAATCCGGAAAGATATTTTTCCGATTAATTATTTTAGTTGATTTTACAATTCTGCTTCAATATATTTGGATTCTTAAAAATTGCCCTGTGGTGTAATTGGCAACACGTCTGACTCTGGATCAGAAGTCTCCAGGTTCGAGTCCTGGCAGGGCAGCAAAAAGCTTGGTTAATTTTATTAATCAAGCTTTTTTTATTCCTTATTTTAAACTTACAATGAATAAATTATGAAAAGTTCAATAAAAAAGGCGCACTTTCGTACGCCTTTAGTTGGGGGCTAATGCTACTTAGTTTTACTTAAGTAGAACCATCTTTTTAACTTGTGTAAAGTTGCCGGCTTTTAATCTGTAGAAATAAACGCCTGACGAAATTCTGTTTCCCGAATTATCATTTCCGTTCCATTTCACGGAATATGTTCCCACATTTTTATCTTCGGAAAGAAGCGTTTTCACTTCCCTTCCGAGAATATCATAAATTTTAAGGGAAACAAATTCCTTTTGAGGAATTGCAAATTTAATCGTAGTTGAAGGATTAAACGGGTTTGGATAATTCTGTTCCAACTTAAAAGAAGTCGGTTTTATTTCATCTTCAACGCCGTTAGGATTAAAGGTTATTACCGGTCCTTCAATCTGATTAATTCCGTCGTAAGAATATGTTGTGTGTATCTGAATATCGCCTTTTGTATCAGTATAATTAACAAGAATATCACCAAGCTCAAAATTTCCGGAAAGCTGCGTAGGAGCATTGAATGTAAACACAACTTTTCCCGGAGCAATGTTTGAAGCGTGAACATAATTACCGTTCCCGATTTGAATCGACGAGAACGCTTCGTAATTAATTTGTGTTGTATCATAATTAAATGTGATAGTCATATTGTTCAGATTTTCCGCATCGGAAGTGTTGAGAGTGATTGTCGCCTCGTTATTTTCGGTATTAATATTAACCGCAGCGGGAACAAATCCGCCGGCAGGCTGATTTCCGCCGAAAACTCCGGGGAAACATCCGTTGGTAAGGAATGAAAGAATCTGAGAAGCATCGCAAGCGTCAACTACATCGTTGCTGTCTATATCGGCATTCTCGAATCCTTGTCCGGTTAAGGTAAAATCGCCGCCGTACGTGTAATGATCAACAGTGGCAAGAAAATCGGATAAGTCTCTATCATCGTCCAAGTTAGCGTCGCCTTCGCCGGCATTTCCGGAACCATCGTCCGTCCAGTTTATTATACCTAGGTCTTCGTGATTAAGAGTGTTATTAATTCCCGCCGTAAACATTGGAGCATATACAGCGATAATTCCGCCTCCCAACGGCGCCATCTCCTCTTTTACTTTAAATGTAAGACTGAACATTGTTCCTTCGGAGGTAATCGGGGAATCCTCGGGACAAATCGCTTTGTAAGTAATTCTTCCCGGACTAGTTTCGCTGAAATGAAATACACAATTGGAAAAGAGTTCTTGAGTCGTATAATCAATAAACTCCAATTCGTTAGGATTATATTCGATTGTTCCGGTTAGCGATTGAAAGCTAATCTCTCCGTTTGGGACAAGATTGCAGTTTAGTGTTGTTGTTCCTCCGGCATAAGTTGTGTTGTCCGTAATAACAATCGCGGCATCTCCGGTTGAAGCGGTAATTCCGTTTATTGTTCTGCTTAAACCGTCCTGAACGGCAAACCAGAAGTCGGTTCCGTCAAACCAGAAATCTTCAATAATAGTCGGAGCATTGTTAGGATTTACGCTGCTGTACTGTTTGAAATTTCCGTTTGAATAAACATACAAACCTTCTGACCAATTGGCGACGAACAACTTGCCATCGGCAAAATGAAGATTCATAACAGGTTGCGTACTGATAAAAGGCGTGTAATTTGTCCAAACGCCGGAATCAATATTGTATCCGCAAAGACCGCTATAAAATGTTCCTACATAAACTTCTCCGTTTCCGTAAGCAATTGAACGAACGAAAGTGCCGTTAATTTCAGAGTTTTGAGGATTAAATACCTGCCAAGTTCCGCCAAAATCGGTTGAATATGCAATGCCGTGATCGGTAGCGACCCAAACTCCGCCGTCGTCGTCAACCGTTGCGTCGTAACAAGTTCCCGCGGGTAAGTCCGAATTTGTCGAGCTTATATTGGAAAACATTTCATTAGAAGGATTGAAGAATGATATTCCGGCATCATGTGAAATCAAAATTAAATCCGTATTGTTACCGGTGTAATGTTCAAAATCGGTTACTTTGGAACCGGCAAATCCGTTATTTGAATCGTAATAGACATAGTCGTCATCACCATGTTTGTAAGCAAATCCACCGCTTTCAAATCCGACAAAAATATTTCTATCGCCATTGTCATCATCATAAGCAAAAACTTCGCTAACATTTGTGTAATTAAGATTTATCTGTTCAAAGGTATCATTTGCTCTGTCGTATCTGTAAAAACCGGTTGAAGCGCCGAAATAAACATAATCGTCCATAGCGGCAACTGTAGTTAATCCAGTGGTGGGCAATCCGGAATTGGTAGTGGTAAACATATAAAAATCAAAATCGTTGCCGGGCAAAGCCGAGCTTGACCAATAAACATTTGCAACAGTTGTCATGCAAGTTACAAGTTCGTCGTTTGTAACAAGTGTCTGACTGTTAGGATAAATATAGCGCGTTCCTTCCGGTACAATTCCGTCATCCGTGTTCACTGTTATCTGTGCGCTTTCGGGATTTTCGTTACTGTCATACTGCAGAGCAACAACCAATTCGCCGTTTGCATCGGTTGTTCCTTCCGAGGGGACGAGCGTTCCCGCGGTAGTCTCCAATGTAACGTAGGCATTCGGAACCGGATTTCCATCGGCGTCTCTTAGAACTACGGTAAGCATTGCAGTCTGACCGGTTTGAACAACCTGACTTGCAGGCTGAACATAAAAGGTAGTTATCGGTACGGGATTCTGCCCTACGGCATCATCAATAATCTCAAGCGCACGGTTTTTAATATTATGATGGTTTGACATTAAGTTCGGATCAAATCCATCTGAAAAATGCCAAATTGCGCACTGAACCGCAGCGGCTTCCTTTCGCTCACGATTTAACTGTCCGTTATCTCCGGTGTAAGGGATTCGCGGATAATAATTTCTCAGAATATATGCGATAGGACCTGTAATAGCTCCGTCATATTCGTATGGTTTGTTCCATCTAAGATAATGAGAAATATCGATGCAGTAATAAGAAGTGCCGTGTGTATTCATCTGTCCGAGAATCGTTCCTGCCCAAAGACTTCGATGTCCGTCAAATGGTTCGCTAAGTCTAAAAGATGTTCCCTGCAGAACATTTTTCATAGTAACCGTACAACTGCTTGAAACTTCGGAGGATGAATACTGAACATTACCGTTAAAGTAGCTGTAATTAATTTGTCCTTCGGATGTAATATCGTGGCAAATCACATTCCCGTTTATTTGTCCGCTGGTAAAGAAAATATGAGCGAACGGAGCAAGGATACTCCCCTTAACTGCAATTCCGCCGATGTTTACGGTATCGGCTTCAAAAAAGTTATAAATAACATTTGTCTGATTTGTACCGGTTATGTCATTATCGCCTTGCCATGTTATATTAGAGCCGGAAATATTGACAATAACCGTAGAACCTTCCGGCGAGTTAATTGTAACTCCGTTAGCCGAAGCAAGCGTATCTCCGGAAACGGTAAAAACGTTTAATCCGGAGTTAACGCCCGTAAGCGTTAAAACATTATTGCTAAACTCTGTGCTTCCGTTTGCCGCTATTCCGCTCCACTGAATTGAAATATCGGCAATCTCAATTCCTATATTTGCAAAATCAATCGGAGAACCTTGGAAAACCGTTCCCTCGCCATCCAATATCAGATTATCGGATACATCGGCAAATTCGCCGTAAACCACATTCCCGCTGTAAACTCTGCCGCCGGAGTACCAAAGCGAATCTCCCACGGTCAGCACATTTACCGTACCGGATGAGTTAGGTATTTGGTCGCCGATACTAAAATTTGTAATATCTGCGTTTCCACCGACAGCCACAACGCCTTGGATATCCGCAGAAGAAAGTTGCGCGTTACCTATAACAAAAAGATTATATTGATTGGCGTCACCCAAATTAGAATGGTTGCTTTGTGCATTTAAAGAAATTACGGAAAGAAAAAAAATTATGAAAGCTAAGTATTTTTTATACATGCTCCCTCCTCATTTTTGTGATTTTTTTGTTCATAAAAATAAAACTTAAATTTTATATATTTATTATAATTAATTATCGGAAAAAATATGGAAAAGTTTAAAAAAATGAGAAAAAAGATTGCTTTTATCGGAACAGGACTTATCGGCTTTCCAATGGCTGAAAGACTTCTGCAAAAAAGATATGAACTGAATGTATTCAACAGAACAAAATCCAAAGCGCTTCCTTTGAAAAAATTGGGAGCTGTAATTTTTGATTCATCATGCGACGCAATTACAAACGCAGACGTTGTAATTACAGTTCTGA
>JALWEC010000309.1 GCA_027036655.1 Melioribacteraceae bacterium | reverse complement strand
AAGTCCCCACGCAAAGGAAGAGGAGAAATTTACCGGGTTTGTAAACGCTCCTTTTAATTTTGTAAAATCATTAAAAACGTAAAAGATTAATATTCTGAAAAGAAGAATAAACAGAGCGGTTAGTAAGGCGGCAACCTCTTTCGGAAAGTATTCCGCAGCGGTACGGCTGAAGCGAAATATGAAAATAATTCCGCCGGATAAGAAAAAAAATATCGAGAACAGATAAGCAGGCGGCGAAGAATTAGAAGCGCTTAGAATATAAACCACAGGGGTAAAACCGTTGCCGTTTATCGTTTTAAGTTTGAAGGAGTTTATGAAATCCGGAATTCGGTTTGTTTTTTTATATGCGATTAAGAGTTTAACATTATATTTTTTTTCAAGATTTTTCTTAAAACTGACGTCGTTTGCGTATTTGTTGTGAAGCGAGAATTTTTTCTCCAGCACATCCGAGATTTTAATAGAATATTTTTTCCCCTTAAACACAAAGGAAGATTTTGAAGAAATAAGAGTGTAAAGTTCGCGGTCTTCCACAAATGGTTTTTGTTCAAAAAAATTCTGTTGTTCAAGTTTTTCAGATAGAAGAAGGGAAAAGTTTTTGTTCCACGCCAATATTTTCCCGGACGAATCGCGGATTGAGAGTCTGATATTTTTTAGATCGTATGAATTTAGAATTGTAAAAAAGGGATTTCCCTCCGCTTCCGAAGCGGCGCTGATTTTATCCTTTATTTCGTGAAGCTGCCGATTTAATTCGGCGGCTTTTGAATTGAAATCATCTTGAATTTTTTTACTCGCATTTTTACTGTATGATTTCAGCGAACTTTCGGAAGCGGCGCCGGATGAAAAGAGCGTGAGCGCAAATCCGAGGGAAAAAAACAGAACGGAGACGAGAATTATTTTATCACGAAAAATACGCATCAGTTAAACGTAACTTGTGTGATTTGCCAAAAGTTATCGATATACTTCAGCGTTATGAAAACTCGTTTGTTGTTTTCGGAAGAATTTTTGCGGAATTTTATTTTTGCCGAGAGATAAGCCAAGTTGTTTTGCGATGAAAAATTGGTTATTTCAAAATCGTACTTTGGCAGGGATGACAGAAAGGATGCGATAATCTGTGACGATTGAGAAGGACTGAAGTATCCTTCCTGATAATTTGAGATGCTTAGATAGGTTTTGAAATAAAAATCATCGGAAAGGAGTTTAACGTTGTGGTTGAAAGCAAACTCGATTTCTTTAATAACTTGTTTTGGCGAAGGCTGAGCTAAGCTCAACCTTGCCAATGTGAAAACTGCGAAAAATATTATTAATGTTTTTTTCAATATTAAAAACTTCTTTTTTTAGTCAGTACTAAAATACTAATTTCTTTCAAAGGTTAAATGTCTCTCGGCATTACTTCTCGTTATTTTTTTCAGGTGCGTTTCTCCCGCAACAAGCTGATAAGCCCAATCGAACTGAACTCTTTGAGGCGTAATATTGGTAACTCTGATTTTTGCAAAGTGATTGTCAACAGTCCAGATTATATAAGTGTGACCGATTACGGCTTGCGTGTACTTAATGTTTTCGCCTTGTCCGAGCGAAACCCAGCCGGTTGTAGGCGCTACGGTAACATCATAAATGCTCGTTGTGGGACCTACGTCCTGAATATCCGTATCAGCCCAAACATCCAAATAAAATGTCCCTTGATAATTTTCGAAAAAGAAATCCGTGTTTTGGGAATCATACGGCTCGCGTGATTCGAGAGCAAAACTGTACCCCGATTCGTCGGGATAATTTCTGTAATCATACACAATTTCGTTAAATCCTTCGGGGCGGGGAATAGCGTACGCTATGTCGTAACTCAGCTCGCTTTCGTTGCCGTTAATGTCCACTGCCGTTACGGCGTAGTAGTATGTTGTTCCATTGTCAACGTCGAGATCGGCGTAAAAATTATCCGTTGTGGAAGCAATCCTTAAATAATCGCCCTGATAAGAATTGTTAACGTAAACATTGTAGTGGGAAAAATCGTATGCGGTAGAGGGCGCCCAAGTGATATCAACTTCGTTGTCGTATGCAGTTACTTGAACATTTGTAGGCGGCGGGGGTGGAGTAGTATCATAAACCGGCTGAACCGATTTGCCGCATCCGAATAAAAATGCCGAGAGCAAGAGTATTTTTAAATATTTCATTTTGGACTCCATTTGTTTTTTATTTATTAAATAACAATCGGCGTGCCGAAAATGAAGTTAATTTTATCTGATTTCTCAAGTTTTATTTTATATCCTGTTTGAATCAAGCTACAAAACGAACAAAAAGTGGACAGTAAAATCAATTCCAAATTCCAAATTCCAAATTATAAATTCCAAATTCCAAATCACAAATTCCAAATTCCAAATTATAAATTTCAAATTCCAAATTATAAATTTCAAAGATGAAATATGCGGACATAGGAAAAGAACCGGATTGAAAGTTTTTCTTCGCTTAATCAATAAGATGTAACCGATTATTGTTTATTACAGCCAAAGCTTTTCCGGTCAGTAGCTTTTTATCAAACGGAGTATTTCTTGATTTTGATTTGAGTTTGTTTTTATCTACCGTCCAAGGTTTGTCTGCATCAAAAATTGTAAGATTTGCTTTTGCTCCGATTTCAATCATAGGAAGAGGCAGTCCCAATATTTTTCTCGGATTAATTGAAAATTTGTAAATTATTTCTTTCAGCGTTAATACTTTTTTATGATAAAGTTCGGTCAATGTCAATCCGAGTTCGGTTTCAAGTCCGATTATACCGTTCGGCGCAAAGGTAAATTCCACTTCCTTGTCTTCAACGGCGTGCGGAGCGTGGTCGCTGGCGATAACGTCAATCGTTCCGTTTTTAAGCCCTTCTATTATCGCGCGCTTATCCGTTTCGGTTCGAAGTGGGGGATTCATCTTAAAGTTTGTGTCGTACGATTTAAGCGAGTTTTCAGTTAAAGTAAAATGGTGCGGGGTAGCTTCGGCTGTAATTCTGACACCCTTTTCTTTTGCCCTCTGAACCAATTCAACAGACTTTTTTGTGCTGATGTGAGCAATATGGATAGGGGAATCTGTGTATTCGGCGACAATAATATCTCGAGCAACAGTCAGTTCTTCTGCAATCGCCGGAACGGGGGGAAGACCAAGTTCGGTTGAAATTTT
>JALWEC010000308.1 GCA_027036655.1 Melioribacteraceae bacterium | reverse complement strand
CGGAGAAAGTCCGCCTGAGGCGGATTGAACATGCAACCGTAAAAACAACAAAAAGCTGAAAAGCAAATAAAAAAAGCCGATTAAAAAATAATCAGCTTTTTTCAGTAGTAGCGGGGACAGGACTTGAACCTGCAACCTTCGGGTTATGAGCCCGACGAGCTACCAATTGCTCCACCCCGCGATATAAAATTATATTTTCTTTAAGAACAAATTCAAATTTTCGAGACATCAAATATGCAAATATTAAGTAAAAAAATCAAGATTAATTTTAATTTTCCATCGATTCATGATTGCAAAATTTTATTTAATTTTTACAACTATAAACCGTTAAAACGGTTGTCGCGAAGCTAACTTGTTGTTAACCAACGGCTTAAGCCGTTGGTTAATGATAAGCCATTAATGTTTTAACCGGTTCACCGGTTTTTTATTATACAAAAGCACGAAAATTGTTTTTGTTGCTAACTCATTCTATTTTGATAAAATTTATTTGATATCGTATTGCTGTAATTTTCTCTTTTGCCGGATTTACTTTTTACATCCGGAAAATTTTCAGTCAAAAGTGAAATTTATCTCCTTCTTTAACGAGCAGGAGTTTCACGTTTAAATCTGCATTTTTTATTCCGCTCGCCAATTGCAGTTCAACATCTGAGGCATAGTGAGTTACGAATATTTTTTCGGCTTGCGAACTGCTTGCAAAAGAGATAATATCGGGAAGGGAAACATGATATGCTTCGGTAATAATGTGTGTGGGAGCTTTATCGTTAAAAAGATTTAATTCGCTCTTATCGGCAATATCGGCGGTGTAATAGATACGAGTATTATTCTCGGTTATCAGAAATCCCGCCGATTCAAATGCGATCTCAGTTTCGGGAGGAAGATTGTACTTATTTCTAATATGTGAATTTTTCCGGGGAAAGAGAGCGATGTTTGCAGCCGGTTTGAATTTCTCGTCATAATTAAACGGAATGATTGAAATTCTGAAATCTGTTTTTCCGGGGAAAACGTAGAATAAACTCAGCAGTATTTTTAGATTTTCCGCCAGCGCTTTTTGCACGTAAATATCAAGCGGTTTCTTTCTGCGAGCGATTTTCATTTGTGTAATCAGCAAAGGAAGTCCAGCGACATGGTCCGCGTGCAAATGTGAAATCACAATCGCATCGATTGAATTAAATTCAACTCCGGCTTGAAGCAATCCTTGTGAAATTCCTTCCCCGGCGTCAAAAAGGAGCTTTCTATCTCCGGATGAAACAATAAAGGAAGAGTGAAACCTGTTTTTTTCCGCCTTTGCCGATGCCGTGCCGATAAAGTGAATTTCCATTTCAGCCGCAAATCAATCGGGAATTTTAGAAACTTTCGGC
The DNA here is from genome assembly GCA_027036655.1 of Melioribacteraceae bacterium. Lineage (GTDB taxonomy): Bacteria > Bacteroidota > Ignavibacteria > Ignavibacteriales > Melioribacteraceae > WGAL01. Next base: position 8,603 of record JALWEC010000308.1, on the reverse strand, counting down.
GAAAGAGAATAACGCCGTTCTAATTTCCGAGCCGTTTTTATTGCGCTTGCTTTTGTCCGGAAAAATCCCACCGTTACTACATTGAATATAGCGCCTTTTACAATCTTTTTGTTGATGCGCGAGCTAAAACCATCCTGCTTAATTTTGTTAGCGAGATTTTTGGCGTTTGAGTAATTGGAAAAAGCGCCAACCTGAATTGTGTAATTCATATCTGATTTTGATGATTTTCCGGCGGTAACTTTCCCGGAAATTTTAGGGAGTTCTCCTTCAGCCTCGGCGTAAGGGGAATCGGGGAACTCGTTCCGTAAACGGGCGAGATACCGCTCCGCCGTTCTGTAATTACCGATAGCGTAGTTGTAGGAATAAATTCTGAAGAGGCACAAATCGGCGTATTTGAAAGTTGGATTATTACTGTATATATAATTGAACTTCTCGAGCGCTTTCGAGGCGTCTGTCGTTAAAATTGCATCAAGCAGAAGCGCTTCGGAAGAATCGGGGGACTTTTTCATCATCTCCGCCAGAATTTGTTTCGCCTTATCAATTTTCCCGTTGTCGATGTAACGGAGCGCGTCCGTTAAATTGCCCGCAAAAGAATAGGAAGCCGCGAATAGAAGTAAAATCAAAATATGGATTTTACCGATTCGCATTATATGGTTTCCACGGCTTTATTTTCAAGATAGTCAACTTTCCCGATTACGTCCGCTATCAGAGTTGCGGAGCTTGCCTTTTTTATCTTAACCTTAACGTAATCGCCTCGTTCGATTCCTTCGATTTTAGGAAAAACCACGACTTTGTTTGTATCTGTTCTGCCCGATAAATCATCTTCCGATTTTCTGCTTGCGCCTTCGACAAGCACAACTTCTTCCGTTCCGATTAAAGTTTGATTAATCTCATTTGAGATTGATTGCTGAAGATTAATAATTTCGGTTAATCTGCGTGATTTTACATTTTCCGGAACGTCGTCCTCAAAGCGATAGGCTTTAGTCCCTTCACGCGGAGAGTACTTAAACATAAAGGCGCCGTCATAACGAACTTTCTCGATTACGTCTAGAGTCATTTTGTGATCTTCTTCGGTTTCGGTAGGGAAGCCTGCGATTATATCCGTTGAAAATGAAACTCCGGGGATTATGTCGCGCGCTTTTTCAATCAAGTTCAGATAATGTCCGATTGTGTAAGTCCGGTTCATCAGCTTCAAGATTCTGTCGGAACCGGATTGAACCGGCAGATGAATATAGTTGCAGATATTTTCGTTTTCCGCAATGGCGTAAAGGAGTTTGTCCGATAAATCCTGCGGGTGCGATGTTGTAAATCGAATCCGGATATTTCTATCGACTTCGGCGGCGGCTCTCATCAAGTCGGCAAAGTCGTTTTCGTTATCGTTGTACGAATTCACATTCTGTCCGAGCAGAGTTATTTCGCGGAAGCCCTTTTGTGAAAGCTCGTGAATTTCTGAGACAACGGAACTCAAACTTCGGCTGCGCTCGCGTCCGCGAGTAAAAGGAACCACGCAGTATGTGCAGAATTTATCGCATCCGCGCATGACGGAAATCCACGCCGATAGTCCGTCTTCACGGTACGGGACGATGTCGTCGTAAGTTTCTGTTTTTGATAATTTCACTCCGATTCCTTTAGAGCCCGCAAAAGCGGTGTCGAGGTATTCGGGTAATTTCCGGTATTCGTCGGGACCGACGATAACGTCAACAAAACCCTCTTTCTCGAGAAGTTTTTCCCGCATCCTTTCAGCCATACAGCCGATAACTCCGAGAACAACTTTTTCTTCTCCGTTTTTCAGATGCTTCAGATTTCCGAGTCTGCCGTGAATTCGTTGTTCGGCGTTATCCCGAACGCTGCAAGTGTTAAGCAGAATTACATTAGCTTCGTTTTCGTTTTTTGTAATTTCATATCCGTCGTCGGATAAAATACTCAGAGCCACTTCCGAATCGGCAAGATTCATTTGGCAGCCGTATGTTTCTATATATATTTTTCTTTTTTTCAAAATATTTCTTTCTATTTTATTGATAATCGAATATTGTAAGAAATTAATAAATTAAACAAGATTGAAACTGAAATGATTAACGTGAAATTTTTATACGCCAAATGCCAGCAGATACATAATTAAGTTAAATAATACAAAACCTAAAACGCCAAAAGTAATTGCAATCATTCTTCTTTTTCGCTTTTGCTCCATTTCGAGGTCGATGTCGGGTAAATCTCTTTTGTACATCGGTATTTTCATCTAATCTCCGGATTTCGTAATATGGCATTCAAACTTAAAAATCACAATAAATAAGTTATTTAATCTTTAAGAGATTAACAAGTTAGAATCGGCGATTCAGCGCAAAAAATAATCGTATGAAAAACAAGAAATTTCAAGGACCTTGGGAAATATTTTTCGGGTAAATAGAAGGAGCAAATGAAGGTAATAGGCAGACAGACGGTAGGAATCGAAGTGTTAAAATAAAACTCAAAATTGGCTTAACTATTGATGAAATGATAAACAAACTAAAAGAGAGAGGAATAAACATATCTGAAAGTTGTAATATGCTCTCGAGCGACAGAAGCACAAACCACCGTAATTGCTCAAAAGCAAAGAATAATCCACATAAATCGAAAAGGATGAAAAGCAAAAATGAAGATGAAGAATATATTTCAGTAATAAATGGAATAAAACTCAACATCAATTCTGTTGCTACAGAAGAGTACGAGCTTATATGAAAATCTTTATTTGTACAATACTTATTTTTTCCTCTGAATTGCTGATTTCCAAAACTTTTGTAAAACTTTTACCGCTATTTTAATTTTTCGGCGAGTTTTCCCGAATTATCTTGCATCGGATAAATTTAAATGTGGAGAATTCTTTCCCCTCTATTTATATTATAAATCTTGATTAAAATTATTATTGAAAAATGAGGTTACTTATGGAAAAACTTGTTGGATTAAGAAGGGAAGATAAGAATATTTGGGAAAGAAGAGTTCCTCTTACGCCGAAACACGTTAAAGAATTAAAAGAAAAAGATAATATTGACTTTATTGTCCAGCCCTTTGAAAGAAGAGCGTTTGCGGATGATGAGTTCAGAGAAGCGGGAGCGGAGATTGACGAAAACATAAATCGCGCTCCTTTTATTTTTGCAGTTAAGGAAATTCCGATTAAGCTGTTAGATGAAAATAAAACTTACATGTTTTTTTCTCACACGATTAAAGGGCAGTCCTACAATATGCCGTTGTTGCAAAAGCTGCTTGATTTGAATTGCACCTTAATTGACTATGAAGAAATTAAAGATGAAAAAGGACGCCGGCTTGTCTTCTTCGGGCGTTTTGCCGGACTTGCGGGAATGATTGACGCGCTTCATATTTACGGAGAAAGGCTAAAGCATCTCGGCTATGAAACTCCGTTCTTGCACGTTAAACCGTCCTACTCCTACGGAGAGGTAAATCATGCGAAAGAGGATGTTCAAAAACTTGCCGACGAATTAAAAATCTCCGATTTGCCTGATGAATTTGCTCCTTACATTTTCGGGTTTACCGGTTATGGAAATGTTTCCAAAGGCGCGCAGGAAATATTGGATATTCTGCCCGTCGAGGAAATTACGCCCGAAGAAATTCAAACAGTTGTAGATGAAAAAAGGAAGGGAATTTTCAAAGTGGTTTTCAAAGAGGAAAATATGGTTGAACCGAAAGATAAATCTCAACCGTTTGAACTTCTCGATTATTACAAGAATCCCGAAAAATACGCTCCGATATTTGAAAAATATTTAATTAATCTGTCCGTGCTGGTAAACGCGGTTTATTGGGATGAAAAATATCCGAGAATTGTAAGTAAAAAATTTTTGAAGGAAAACTTCGGAAAAATGCGTTTGCAACTGATTCAGGATATCAGCTGCGATATTAACGGCGGAGTGGAAATAACATATAAGGCGACCGAACCCGACATTCCCGGATACGTTTATAATCCGAAAGATGATTCGTTTACGGACGGATACGAGGGAGAAGGAATCGTAAACTTGGCGGTTGACAACCTGCCTACGGAATTACCGAAAGACAGCTCCATCGCATTCGGCGACGCTCTTGAACCTTTTGTGCCCGGCATAGTTAATGCCGATTACGAAATGAGCTTTGAGGAGATAAATCTTCCGCCCGAAATTAAACGCGCGGTCGTTGTTTACAAAGGGGAGTTAACCCCGGATTATAAATATCTGAATGAGTTTTTAAAAAAATAATTGTTGTTAAAAACGGAACTTTTTCTTTATCGATTGACTTCAATTGAGATAAAGAATAAAGTTTCAAGTTAATTTAGAAATTAATCAAATACAAAATAAGGAAGAGAAAAATGGATTTCTTAAAAGAATTAGGAATTGAAGAAAAGAACTTCGGTTCTTCAACCGGTCTCGACTGGGTTACGACAACCGACGCAGGCGAGCTGAATATTTATTCTCCGGTTGACGGAAAATTTATTGCAAGCGTTTATCTTGCGTCTAAAGAGGATTACGATAAAATCGTTGAAAAGTCACAGGAAGCTTTTAAGTATTGGAGAACAGTTCCCGCGCCTAAGAGAGGCGAGATTGTGCGCCAAATAGGTTTGGAACTGCGTAAGTACAAGGAGCCGCTCGGTTCGCTCGTTTCCTACGAAATGGGAAAATCGCATCAGGAAGGTTTGGGCGAAGTTCAAGAAATGATTGATATTTGTGATTTTGCCGTCGGTCAGTCGCGTCAGCTTTACGGTTTTACGATGCAATCGGAAAGACCTCAGCACAGAATGTACGATCAATATCATCCGCTCGGGATTGTCGGAATTATTACTGCGTTTAATTTCCCTGTTGCGGTTTGGGCTTGGAACGCAATGCTCGCAACAGTAGCCGGCGACGCAAATCTCTGGAAGCCGTCTTCTAAAGTTCCTCTTTCGGCAATTGCCGTTCAAAAGATTATTGCAAATGTAATTAAAGAAAATAATCTGCCGGAAGGTTTGTTCTCGCTTGTCGTGGGAAAAGGTTCTTCAGTCGGCGAAAAATTATTAAACGATGAAAGAATTCCGCTGGTATCGATAACAGGCTCGATTGATATTGGTCGCCACGCAGCGCAGACTGTCGCAAAACGTTTCGGCAAAACCATTCTCGAACTCGGCGGAAACAATGCAATTATCATGACTCCGGAAGCCGATTTGAAAATGGCGATTCCGGCAATCGTTTTCGGCGCGGTTGGAACGGCGGGTCAGCGCTGCACAACAACGAGAAGATTAATCGTTCATGAAGATATTTACGATAAAGTTAAAAATTCGTTGATTGACGCTTACTCGAAATTAAAAATCGGAAATCCGCTTGACGAAAACAACCACGTTGGTCCACTTACCGATAAAGCCGCGGTCGCTTTATTTAAGGACGCGTTAAAACGTCTTGAAAAAGAAGGCGGAAAAGTTCTTTTCGGCGGGGAAGTCCTTGAAGGCGAAGGTTACGAATCCGGCTGTTATGTGCGCCCCGCATTGTGCGAAGCGGAAAATCATTATGAAATCGTTCAGGAAGAAACATTTGCTCCGATTCTCTATTTGATTAAATACAAAGGCGACGTTAAAAACGCGATTGAACTTCACAACAATGTCGTTCAGGGACTTTCATCTGCGATTTTCACAAACAACTTAAGAGAAGCCGAGATGTTTCTTTCGGCTGAAGGTTCGGACTGTGGAATAGCCAACGTTAATATCGGCACTTCCGGCGCGGAAATCGGCGGCGCGTTTGGCGGTGAAAAACACACCGGCGGCGGAAGAGAATCAGGATCCGACGCTTGGAAAGCTTATATGAGACGCCAGACAAACACAATCAACTACGGCACAACTTTGCCGCTTGCGCAAGGTATTAAGTTCGATATTTGATTCAAAAGTAATATTTCTTAAACCTCCAAGGTTTTTAAAACCTTGGAGGTTTGTTTAAAAGCCGGTTATTTAGTGAACATTTCTATTAATACGCTGTGCATTTTGAGCCGGGCGCTTTTGCTGATTCTTCCGATTTTCTTACCTAATCTTTTTTTGTCAACGGTTCGTATTTGATCCAAAACAATTTGACCTTGTTTCCCCTGCACTTTACAGTTTATTCTTGTGGGATAGTTTCTTATTGTGGAAGTTAAAGGGGCGACAATTAATGTCCGTATGTTTATGTTCATCTCATCAGGGGAAATAATTACGCATGGACGGGTTTTCTTTATTTCCTTCCCGATTGTCGGGTCTAAGTTTACAAGGTAAACGTCATATCTTAAGAACTCTTTTACCATGTCCATTCTTTATCGTCCCACGAAGACCGGTTCGAAAGTTCCTCATTGTCTAACAGTACATCGTCTTTGTTTTGATGCATCTCTTTAAATGCGAAATCCCAGTTTTTTCTTCTTTCCGATACGGGCGTAATAATAATACGGGAGTCTTGAATTTTTAATTCGACAGTTTCCTTAATTCCGCTTTGTTCAATTACTGATTTGGGCAGACGAATTCCTCTTGAATTTCCTATTTTAACTACTTTTGTAATCATATTTCAGACCTTTCTTTTGTGGTTACAATGTAATTACTTCTCTGGGGAAAGTCAAATTTGTTATAAGATAAAATACTTTATGAATATTAGAAACCTTTGCATAACTAAATTTGTCATATTGAGTTCGCCACGTTTACCCCGACCGCTTTTCGTCGGGGGCGAAGGTGGAAGCCGTCCGAAATATCTCTAAATTCGGTGTAATTACCAGTTTTGAGATTCTTCATTCCGCTTCGCTTTATTCAGAATGACAAATAAATTGGGTTATGTAAAGCATTCTATTAAACATACGCAGTTTTTAAAACCTTGGAGGTTTGGTTAAATTTATTTTTTTGTAATGTCAAACTCAAAATGCTGGTAATCTTTTCCTTTACGCCAATCGCCGCCCCAGCTCCAGCCGTAGCTTTTAAAGATTTTTACTACTTGTGATTCCGCGGTTATCGTTCCCGGAATTTTGGGATTGTAAACCGCGCCTTCAGGCTCAACGGAATTTTTCTTAACATAAGGATTAAGCAGCGGATTTACATCAATTGCAAGTCCGTAGGAATGCTTTGACAAACGTTTTGTCCCTTTGATAACGCGGTAGTTAAACGCCGAAGTATTGTTGGCCTGCATCGATTTTTCATCGTCCCAGTTATACTTGGATATTGGAACAACTCTTTCAATAGGGAACTTGATAGAAAGAAGTTTCATGAATATTGATTCAATATTTTTCTCAACTCTTTTATTTACTACTAATTCTCCCGAGTGAATTTTCCCGTCGAAGCCGTAATATTTTACATTTATTAGAGTAAGCTGTTCTCTGATTTCGTGAGGAATTGTTAATCCGGCAAGCGCTTCTTTAAGCGTCATCTGCGAATCGATTGCGACATTTTTGTTTTCCATTTTATTTTCTTGTCCGAAATAGGTTGAAGTTATACTTATCGAAATTATTAATAAAACTATGCTCGATAACTTAGTCATTTGCGCGTAACTTAAATCTGACTCTTAAAATTCCGTTATTGAAATTAGCGGATGTGATTTTGAACTCGCCTATTTCGGAAGTGTTTTTAACATGGCTACCGATGCAAGGGCAAGCGTCGTAATTGCCGACTTTGATGATCCTGATTTCATCGTATTCTCCCTCGGGAAGACGGGAGAGATTGAATTTTTCTTTTGCTTCTTCAAACGGGATGAAACTTTCCGATACGTCCAGGTTTTGTTTTATTACTTCGTTTACTCTTCTTTCTATTTCGGCAATATCATCTTCCGTCAAATTCCGTGTGAAGTTTTTGTAATCGCATTTGGACTTTTTCTTTTCGACGTGAGAGCTGAAAGCCCTTCCCTTATTGAACATCTTAACCATTGTTCCGTTTAAAATATGTTCGGCGGTATGCATGCGCGGGTCGTATGTTTTCATTTATTATCCGTACTTTTATTAACTTTATAAAATTAAATAAATTTTTTAATCGGGAGAAGAAAAATGAAGCAAATAAAATATTTTGATGTTCCGCAGTACAAAACGCTTCAGGAAATGCTGATTAATTCAGCGGCGGATTTCGGCGATAAACTTGCTTTGGAAGATATTAAGGAAACTCCGATTAAGCGCGCTACATATAATGAACTCCTCGATTATGTTTTAAGATTCGGCAAAGCCCTTCAAGATACCGAGTTGTTAGAGCGAACGCACGTAGCTTTGATTGGGGAAAACCGCGTTCAATGGGCTATCGCTTATTTAACTGTTACGGCGTTTAATATGGTTGTTGTCCCGATTGATAAAAATTTACATGAGAACGAAATTTTAAATATTATCCATGAATCCGACGCCGAAGCCGTTATTTTTTCCGACACATATTCTTCCCTTTTTTCGGAAGAGCATTTTGCTCTGAAAAGAATTAAAACGTTTGTCTGCATGGATGAAACCGACGCCAACGAAAAGTTTATGATTATGAAAGAAATGATTGATTCGGAAGAAAACGTTGATAAATCAATCTTTCCTGAAATTAACGACGAAGAGGTGAGTGAAATTATTTTTACATCCGGTTCTCTCGGGCATGCCAAAGGAGTAATGCTAACTCAGAAGAATTTGGTTTCGAACTTACACGACATGCTGTCTATGAT
>JALWEC010000307.1 GCA_027036655.1 Melioribacteraceae bacterium | reverse complement strand
CTTTTTACAATTCCCGATAAAATCGAATCGGTTTACGGTCGCAAACCCGCGCTGCTTGCCGCTTTGATAATCTTCGTCCTCGTTAACCCCGCGCCCTATCTGCTTATGACGGGATATCTTTTTGCGCTGATTTTTAATATTTCGCTATACTGGGGAATGCTAATAGCGCTTGCGGTTGTCGGTATTTATCTGTTGAAAGGAGGTTTTAAATCGACGCTCTTTACAGACTTATTTCAATTTGTAATTATGTTCGCAGGGTTTATCTTAATTGTATTGGTTGTAAGTAAAAACTACGGCGGAATAGGTTTCCTTGAAACGAATCTTCCGGATAATTTTCTTACAATTCCTTCCGGCAGCGGGAGTTACATAATTGTCTGGTTTTTAATCGCTCTCTGGACGTTTGTCGATCCCGGTTTTCATCAGCGGAGTTATGCGGCAAAGTCCGCCAATGTAGCAAAATGGGGAATAATAATTTCCGTGGTTTTCTGGGCTTTGTTCGATTTCCTTACTACGGCTACGGGACTTTACTCCCGCGCGATTCTCGGGAACAATGTTAACGCGGTTATTTCGTATCCGCTTCTTGCCGAAAAAGTTTTATCCCCCGGATTAAAAGGACTTTTCTTTGCGGCTCTTTTTGCGACAATACTCTCAACGTTAAACAGTATGACTTTCCTCGGCGCTACTACATATTCAAGGGATTTTATATACCGTTTGGCAAAAGTTAAATCATCCGTAAATATTGAGAGGCAGACAAGAATCGGGCTTCTGATTACCGGCGTAATCGGCTTTGGCGTCGCCGCGTTGTTTCAATCGGTTGTGGAGATTTGGTACACCGTCGGTTCGATATTAATTCCGGGGATGATTCTAATAGTGGCCGGCGCTTATTACCATAAGCTAAGGATTCCCGGAAAACCGGCGTTTTACGAAATGATTGCCGGGATTTTCGGTAGCGCGGTTTGGTTATTGCTGAGAAGCGTTTACCCGAATGTTTATATTCTCGAATTAATAGAGCCGATGCTGATAGGACTGTTATTGGCGGCGGTTATTCATTTTGTGAGTTTGAACAAAATCCGTAGTAATGAATCGATTTAGCGATAATCAAAAAAGTAAAAAGCGGAAAAAGGTTCAAAAACCGCATAGGCGAACAGAGGTTCATAGGTTTTTCAATTTGGAAAATTAATCAAAAATCATAATAAAATCTGCGTAATCAGCGTCCCGTTAATAAGCCGTAAATACGCGAATAATATCAAGACAGTTTACCATTCACTTCGCCACGGCGAAGATGAAAGCCGTCTGAAATATCTCTAAATTCGGTTTTGTTTCTTGTTCTGAAATTCTTCCGTCGATTCTTTTTAGCGAAAACACTCGCTTCCCGAGTTGATTATAAAGGGTTATGAAGGATTTTCAAATCGGATATTTTACCGATTACAACTTCAAAATTTTTACTTTTTACTTTTAATTTGTCTATATTAACACCTCAAATTTTGAATTATTTTCGGAGACGGACTGACGGATCGACGCCCAACTCCATCAGGTCCGGAAGGAAGCAGTGGTAAGCGGACGGTTCGGGTGGTTCGTTCTCCGATTTATTTTTTTGAGCCGATTAGAAATTCCAAAAATCCCGTCCTTAATCTAACTTCTCCTTCAAATGAAATTTTTGCGATATTTCCCGGAAGAAAAACCGCGTTTGCTCCCGACATCGAAATAAAATTTGAAACATGATAGGCAACGTCGGGAAGATGACCGACGAAAGCTATATCGGGCTTGTCCAACGAATTTGCCAATGCGGCTATCAGCTCCGAATCCGCCCCGGGCGCTAAACCAGATTCCACAATCACATCATAAGGAGTGTTAAAGTGTTTCTGTATCATTTCCGCTGTTTGCAGAGCGCGAGGCACCGGCGAGCTTACAACCATATCCAAATGGGGACTTACAGCCGACCAGCATTTTAAGTTAAAAGTAAAAAGATTTTTTCCTTCTTCGGTTATTGCGCTTTCGTATTCATTCCCTGAGGATGCGGCAATCGTGTGTCTGACGATGTATATATTCATTGAGTCTCTTTTTTCTTTGGGTAAAATAAATTATATTAAATTTTTTTTGAAGAAATATAAGTAAGCAAATTTTGTGAAAAAAGAAATACTTTTTCTGCTCTTGATTTTTCCCGCTTTCCTTTTCGGGCAAAGCTCTTTTCCCGAACCAATTGAGCTTACCAACATTTCATTTAATCTTCCTGTTAAAACGGATTCCGTTAAACATTCTCTTGTTGTGAAAAATTCTGAAGAAAAAGTAGTATTTACAAAAACGCTTGCCTCCGCTAAGGATAGGGAAGTAACAATATCGGAATCAGGATTGTTTTCCGTTTATGTTGACGGAAAATTATCTGCCAGAGTTCGCGTTCTTCCCGGCTGGTTAAGCATATTGCCGCCATTGCTTGCAATTCTTCTTTCTTTGATTTTTCGCGAAGTCCTGATTTCCCTTTTCGCGGGGATTTATCTCGGCGCTATTTTTCTCTATAATTTTAACATATTTGAGGCGTTCATCCGGGTTGTTGATACAATTCTAATTAATGTGTTAGTTAACCGAGATCATATTCTGATTATTATATTCACTCTTCTTATCGGAGGCGTGGTCGGTATAATTTCGGCTAACGGGGGAACAATGGGACTTGCCAATAAAATTGTTAAGTGGGCAAAAACTCCCCGCAGCGGAATGATAGCGAGTTGGCTTATGGGAGTAATAATTTTCTTTGACGATTATTCCAACTCCCTTATTGTGGGAAACATGATGCGCCCGATAACAGACAAGCTGAGAGTTTCAAGAGAAAAACTTGCCTACATTGTTGATTCCACCGCCGCGCCGGTTGCAAGTCTTGTTGTGATTAGCACTTGGATTGGCTATGAACTCGGTTTAATCGGCGACGGACTTAAGATTGTAGGCGCAAATCTTACCGCGTACGATGTTTTTATTCAGAGCATTCTCTACAGATTTTATCCTATTGCCGCGCTTGTTTTTGTTTTTCTGAACGCTTACACAAAGCGTGATTTCGGCCCGATGCTTCAAGCGGAAAAGAAAGCGAGAAAGGAAGGCGTCAAGGATGAATCGTTTGACGATGAAAGCGCGGTTATCGGAATTGAAACTTACGAACATGAA
>JALWEC010000306.1 GCA_027036655.1 Melioribacteraceae bacterium | reverse complement strand
GGAACTCTGGCGCCCGTAATTCTAATTAAAGCGTTAAAGACGTCGTGCTCGGTAAGCATCCCGACCAAATCGCCCTTTCCGTCAACAACAGGCAAACCGCCGATTTTCTCATCAAACATCAAAACAGCTGCCTGCTCAATTGTAGAATCATCTCTGATAGTAATCGGATGTTTTTTATAAATATCTTTAATTTTTATTTTGGAAAGAAGATAATGCACTTCCCAAACGTCAAGAGAAGTAACTTTTGAAGGAGACGCTTCTTTCAAATCCCTGTCGGAAATTATTCCTACAAGTTTGCCATCTTTCATTACAGGCAAACGTCTGATTCTGTTCCTTTTTAGAGTTTCAATCGCCTCGGTAAGAGTATCGTTAATATCAATTGTTATCGGATTTTTACTCATCCATTTTCTAACTAACATTATATGCTCCTAATTTATATTCCTAAGAATGCTTCTTTAACGTGATCGTCGTTCAGTAATTGTTGTCCTGTTCCTTCCATCACGATTTTACCGTTTTCCAGCACATAAGCTCTGTCGCAGAACTTCAATGTAGCCTGAACATTCTGCTCAACAAGAAGAACGGTAATCCCTTGTTTTCTTACGCTTTTAATAATATCAAAAATATCTTGAACAAGCACGGGAGCAAGCCCTAAACTCGGCTCATCGAACATCAAAAGTTTCGGCTTAGCCATTAATCCGCGGGCTACGGCAACCATCTGCTGTTCGCCGCCGCTTAACGTTCCCGCCAACTGCGTTCTTCTGTCGCGCAGTTTAGGAAACAAGTCATAGCAAATCTCCATGGTTTCGGCACGCTTCTCTTTTGCCTCTCCCCACAAAGCGCCCATTATCAGGTTTTCTTCAACGGTCATTTCGTTAAACAGACGCCTTCCTTCGGGAACATGAACCAAACCTCTTTTCAAAATATCTTCAGGTTTTTGATTTGTAACATCAGCGCCATCAAAAATAATTTTACCGTTCGATACTTTTTGAAGACCCGAAATAGTTTTTATAATAGATGATTTTCCGGCTCCGTTTGCTCCGACAAGAACAACAATTTCGCCTTCGTGCACTTCAAAGGAAACATCCCAAAGCACTTGAAGGTCGCCGTAACTCATATCTACATTTTCTAATTTTAGCATGAAATTTTTCTCCTAATGATAATCGCTTCCTAAATATGCTTCGATTACGGTCGGGTTTGCCGCCACTTCCGCCGGACTACCTTCCGTAATAGTTGTTCCGTAAGCAATTGCATGAATTCTATCCGAAATATTCATAATAACTTTCATTATATGCTCAACGATAATAATGGTTATTCCCAAGTCGGAACGAATTGCTCTGATAATATCAATTGCTTCATCCAACTCAGCCGGATTTAATCCGGCGGCTGTTTCATCAAGCAACAGAAGTGTCGGTCTTGTTGCAAGAGCTTTGGCTATTTCCAATCTCTTTCTTCCGGCAATTGGCAAACCGCCCGCTTTTTGATGCGCAACATGGTCAAGATGTGTAAATTCAAGAACTTCTCTCGTTACCCGTTTTGCGCCTTCAAAAGTCGATTCCCGTGAAAAAGCTGCCGCCATAATATTATCGGCAACGGATAATCTTTTCAATGGTTTTACTACCTGAAAAGTTCTTCCGATACCGAGCATTGCTATTTCGTGCGTCTTTTTATGCGTAATATTATTTCCTTTAAAAATAATATCTCCGGACGAAACAGGGAAGAAATGATTTATAAGATTAAAAATTGTAGTTTTACCGCTTCCGTTAGGCCCAATCAATCCGAGAATTTCCCCTTCTTCAACATCAAAGGAAACGTTGTTAACCGCGGTAAGTCCGCCAAAATTTTTAGTTACATTTTTTAATGAAAGTATGCTCATTTTTTCATCTCCGACTTTCTTTTCAGATGCAATTTTTTCTTAATCAAATCCCAATCTCCTACTACTCCGCCAGGCAAATAAAGAATAACGAAGATAACGAGCAGTCCGAAAACAAAAGCATGCATTCCAGAAACCCATTGCGGAGCGAATCCGAAGAAAGCGGAACGAAATGTTTCCTGCAGAAGTACCATAATAATTGCCCCGATTGCAGGTCCCCAAATAGTACCTACTCCGCCGATAATGCCGACCAGAATTGAAATAATCGAGATGTTATGAAGAGCAAACACGGTTTCGGGATCAATAAATCCCATATATATAAAATAAAATGCGCCCGCCATTCCAGCCCAGAATGAAGATAAACCCATAGAAATATTTTTGTACTTACTGGCGTTGATACCGATTGCGGAAGCCGCATCCTCATCTTCGCGAATAGAAAGGAAATAATAACCTTCCCTCCTTCTCATCACCACTTTTACGGTTAAAATAGTTCCCGCGGCAATTGCCAGGATAATGAAGTAATAAGGATATTTACTAACCCAAGTCGTTATGTAAAGAATTCCGTTATGACCGTTGGTAAGCCATTCCTCCTGCCCGAATGCGATACGTAGAATTTCTGCGGCAGCCAATGTGCCCAAAGCGAAGTAAGGACCCCGCAACCGGAACACGACAATTCCAAGCAAATAACCAAGGATTACCGCAGTAATTCCGCCGAACAATAAGCCCCACCACGGAGAAACCTTGAATAAGAAAAACGGAACACCGGCAGCATAAGCGCCTATTCCGAAAAACGCTGCGTGCCCGAAAGAAACTTGTCCCGTATAACCGGCAAGAAGGTTCCACGATGTTCCCAATACTACCCACAACATTACAAAAATCAGAAGACCTTGTATGTAGGGAGAAAAGTCAAAGATAAAAGGAAGCACCAAAGCAAAAATAAAAATGCCGATTTCCGATTTACTGATAAATTTATCATTATGCATAATCTACCTACACTTTCGTTAAACTTTTTAATCCGCCCGGTAAGAAGACCAAAACCAGGAGAAAAATAACTAATCCGTAAGCATCCCTATAACCGGAGGAAAGATATGTAGCTCCGAACGTTTCCGCTAACGCCAGAACGATACCGCCGGTTATTGCGCCTACCGTAGAGCCGAGTCCTCCGAGAATTGTAATTACAAAGGCTTTGGCTGTAAATTCCGGGCCTACATCAGGATAAAGATAAAATATTGGAAGGAAAAATGTACCTGCTGCGGCAATCAATGCGCTGCCGATTCCGTACGTTAAAACCGTAATCTTTTCCGCGCTAACTCCCATTAAGGAAGCCGCCAATCTGTCCTGAGCGGTCGCCCGTATTGAACGCCCCAAATCGGTTTTCATCAATAAATAAAATAATCCGGCGGTCAATAAAAGAGAAACAATAAATGCAATTAAAAGTGGAATGCTGATTGATACGCCGCCCAAATCCCATGCTTGTCCTGTATAGCTGGTTTGAACCGAACGATAATCCGATGTAAATAAAAACCGCGCAAGTTCAACTAATACCATTCCGATACCGACGGTCATCAACACCTGGTTCTCCGGTAAAATTGAGTCCTTTTCAATTAACGGGTTGAGTAAATATTTACTCAAAAACTTTGCTAAATAAAACGTGAAAGGAACCGACAGAACCACTGATAAGTACGGATCTATGCCCAAATAATTCCATGCCGACCATGATACATACATCGCAACCATCATCAGCTGCCCGTGCGCCAAGTTGATTATTTTAAGAACGCCCATAATTAATGACATTCCCAAACCGATTATTGCGTAAAGTCCGCCTACCAGCAATCCGGAAATCAAAGATTGCAAAAACATTTCCATAATTTCTCCAAAGGAATTTTATAAGAAGTTAACTCTCAAAAAAACGAATAAATATTGTCTGCCCCGATGTGTCAGGGCAGACCGGAACCGATTAAATCAGATTATTTCCAAATCTTTTTATAATCAATAGGATAAT
This sequence comes from Melioribacteraceae bacterium, assembly GCA_027036655.1. Lineage (GTDB taxonomy): Bacteria > Bacteroidota > Ignavibacteria > Ignavibacteriales > Melioribacteraceae > WGAL01. The sequence goes on along the minus strand of JALWEC010000306.1, from coordinate 6,108 downwards.
AAATCGGCGCATTTGCAAGGTTTTTAGGCCATACTAATTTTAATGCACCGTTTTGCCACTGAACAACGTAAGTGGTCATCTTATTCTGATGAATTTTTTCACCGTAGGAAGTAAATTTAACAGGTCCGAAAGCTGTCATCATATCGGTTTTATCCAAAGCTTTTTTAATGTTTTCTTTGGAATAATTACCGTTGCAGCGTTTCAGAACATTTGCCACTACGTAAGCAGCTGAGTAAGCTTCGGCGCCGTGATAATCAGGACCGTCGCCACCGTACTTTTTAATATAGTTATCATAGAAAGCTTTGGCTCCGGGAATAGGAAGCGTTTGGTGCCATAATGTAGCTGAGAAAACGCCTTCCGAAGCTTTGCCTGCATTTTCTTTGAAAGCGGGCATTGTGAATCCGGCTCCCGCGCCGACATAAAGTTTAGGCTGGAAGTTTAATTCGCGTGCCTGTTTCATTAACATTGCAGCGTCCATAACGTAAGAAATCATATAAACCATATCAGGTTTAACTTTCTTTGCATTAAGAAGAATAGGTTTGAAATCAACAGTACCGCTAGAATATGCTTCGGTACCGAGAACTTTAATACCTAATTTAGCAGCGGTTTTGGCGAAAGATTTTGCTCCCTTTGTTCCGAATGTTGTATTTTCATGAATTAAGAAAACGGTTTTAGGTTTAATAACCTGCGACAACATTGTTTCCAATCCTGAAGCATATTCCGAAACAGGAGGATTCATACGATAAATATAGAATTTATCTCCGTCCTTAGTCGTTAAGTTAAATGCCGCAGGCTGTGTAATTTTATCTACCGAACCGGTGTTAACTAAAAACGGCGTTCTGTATTGCTGAGCTACCGCCGCAGCTGCAAAAGTAACCGAAGATGAATAACCGCCGGCTAACATAGGAACTTTATCAACATTTATCAATTTTTCCGCCGCTGCGCGACCTACATCCGGTTTGCCGGTATCGTCTTCATAAGCAAAATCAATTTTTCTTCCGTTAATACCGCCTTTAGCGTTAATTTCGGCTTTTGCCAATTCGTAAGCATTTTTCTCCATTGTTCCAAACTTAGCTTTGCTTCCCGTAAGAGGAAGAATAACGCCTATTTTGATAGGTCCCGTTTCTTTCTTACTGCAGCCGTTAAAACTGAATAGGAAAGAGACACTGAGTAAAGCAATTAATAATTTTCCAAATTTCATCGTACCTCCTAGAATTTGGTTGATGAAAAAATTAGGGAGGTTAAAACCTCCCCTTAATAAATTAATTAGAATTTAGCTATGAATAAAATTTCAGCCTTTGTTCTACTGAAATCTTTAGCATTGTCAATTTTATCGGAAAGAATTCTAACTCTCGGCATAACCAATACTTTCTTTGTTAAGTTATATTTATATGCTGCCCAGATATATCCGTAATTTTCATCTACATCACCGGAAGAATATTTATCAGTTCTTTTTGCATAATCATACCAAGCAATAACAGTACCGGGTCCAACTTTACCGGTAACTTTGAAACGTAACAACATTCCACTATATTCAAGAGTTCCGGCTGCATTATTTGAGGTCATACCGGCGGAAACGCCAAATCCGAATCCTGCAAACTTAGGTGTAGCAAAATTAACGCCGTAAGTTACAGGAGCTGAAACAGAGTCGTTTTCCATTGAGTAGTAAAATACCGGCTGAATTTTGAATCCTGCAACTTTCATTGCATAATCAAAACCAAGAACGTACGAATCGTGAGTATCATTAACAACTTTTCCCGCTGCATCTTCTTCGTACCAACCGTTTCCAATTAGTGATGCCGAAGCATGTAATTTTCCGGGGCCTAAATTAACCCAGCCCTGAAAACCAACGACATTGTTTAAATTATAAATAGCGAACGGTATATCTACCATCTTATTGGGATAATAATGGATGTCTAACATCGGGTCGGCAATTCCGTTAATAGGATAAATACCGCCGCCAATACCGAAATTCTCTCCCTTGTAGCCAAAGCAGGCAAGATTAAAGTTAACTGTCGGATTCGGTAAAAATTGTTTTGTCATTTCAAGGCCGTTTGTAAAAGTATAACCGGCATAGTTGAAGTGACCCAACTGAATTTTTCCGTACCAGCCGTCGCCAATGTTAGCATTGACATTAATTCTTGCGCGTAACATGTAATACATGTCATTTTTCTTGCCGCCGTAATCTCCGTAATCTTTCATGTCGTAACGCGGGCGTACTTGCAAATCACCGGAAATTTTAACTTGTGCACTGGTGTTTGCCCAAAAGCCTATCACGAGAAGAGCTGTCATGATCGAAAATAATTTTTTCATAAATCCTCCTTATAGAGTTTTTTGATTAGTAATTAATAAATAGAGAACACATACTCCTAAACCCAATCAATACTTACAATAAGTATGCCAAGCTCCTAAATATGTCTCTCCGATTTTCTTTTTATTTAGCTTAAAAAAAGCTATTTTTTTTTATCAAGACAAAGCAACTTATTTAAGGACATCAAAATCGGTGAAAATTTTCCGAAAGTGGTCAAATTTCACCGGCGAGAAGTCCGTATTTCGACAATTTATATCTTAATGTTTCTCTTTTAATATTCAAAAGCCTTGCGGCTTTGCTTACGTTATTATTACTTGTTTTAAGAGCGTTTATGATTATTTGCGATTCAACTTCACCTATAATTTCTTCCAAAGATCTTCCCGCGTAACTGCTAAAAATAACTTCGGCTAACCTGTTCTCCTTCAATCGCCGAAAATTATTTTTTATTTCATCCGGAAGTTCTTCCTTTCCTACCATTTCGTCGTGAGTCATTATGGAAATTCTGTCTATGGCATTTTTCAACTCGCGAACATTTCCGGGCCAGTCGTAATTAACCAAAAGTTCTTCGGCGTCTTTGGTAAATCCGCGGATGCTTTTGCCGAAACGAAGATTGTTTTTTTCCAGAAAGTAGTTTGCAAGAATAATAATATCATCCTTTCTTTCCCGAAGCGAAGGTACGTGAATTCTTAAAACGTTTAATCTGTAATACAAATCGCTCCGGAATTCCTTTTCCTCGATTGCCTTATTCAAATCTTTATTTGTTGCGGCAATAATCCGAACGTCAACGTTAATATTCTCCGTTGAACCGAGACGCCTTATTTGTTTATTTTCCAATAATCTCAATAACTTTGCCTGCAGCCCGATGCTCATTTCTCCGATTTCATCAAGAAAAATGGTGCCTTTATCGGCTTTTTCAAAAAGACCGATTTTTTTTGTTTTGGCATCGGTAAACGCCCCCTTCTCAAATCCGAAAAGTTCGCTTTCCAATAAATTTTCGGGGATAGAAGCGCAGTTTATCTCGATAAAAGGATAGCGACTTCTCGGACTTTTCTGATGAATTGCTCGCGATACAAGTTCTTTCCCGACGCCGCTTTCGCCCGTTATCAAAACAGTTTCCTCGTCGTACTTGGCAAATTGTTCAATCTGCTCTCGCAAACGTTTTAAGCTCGCGCTGCTTCCGAGAAGTTCTTCAAAGGATTGTTTTTCTTCTTCCCGCGATTTTGAAAGCTCCTGCACTCTGCGGGAAAGTAGCTGCCTTTCCAAAGCAAGTTTGGTTATCAGTTTAATTGCATCGGCTTTAAACGGCTTTTTAATGTAATCATAAGCGCCGAGTTTCAGCGCGTTAACTGCGGATTCAACCGAAGCAAATCCTGTAATTATTATTACCAATAAATCGGGCTGAATTTTTTTAATATCTTTGAGAATTTCAATACCGTTTCTGTCGGGAAGATTTAAATCGAGAAAAGCCAAATTGGCTTCGTTGTTCTTCAGATACTCAATGGCGGAATTACCGTTCTCAAAAGTTGTTACCGAGTACTGCCCTTCTTGAAAAATTCTTTCCAGATTTAATCTGATAAAAGCTTCATCGTCAATTACAACTATTTTTTTTTCGCCGTCCATTAAACGTCCTGCAATAGAAATAATAGAATTGATTGGTGAAAATCAGTATGAAAAGTATCGTTCAAATATTGTAACTCCTTTTGTGAAAAACGAAAAATAAAGAAAAAAATTTAACTTTTAATTTAAGGGCAAATGAATTGAAAAACAAGCGCCGAAACCATTACCGTTATTTACAAAAATTTTCCCGTTGTGTTCGGTTATGATAGAATGTGTAATCGAAAGTCCGAGCCCCGTGCCTTTATCTTTCGTAGTAAAAAACGGGTCAAATATCCTATCGATGATTTCCTCGTTAATTCCCTTTCCATTATCGCAGATTTTAATTACAATTCCCGGACCGGTTCTTTTACCTCTCGATAAATAATAGTTATAAAGCAAAGGATCATCCGGCAGATATTCGGTCGATACAAATATCTTGCCGTTTTCTTCCAATTCGTCAACGCCGTTGATAATTATGTTCAGAACCGCCTGCACAATTTTATCTTTCATAACTTTTGTCTTGGGAATACCGGGCTGTAAGTTTTTTTCAAGCGAAATATTCTTTTTCTTCAAGAAACTTTTTGTAAACGTCAGCGCCGCTTCAATCACTTGATTTATATCGACCTCCTCCAATTCCCCTTTGGAAGGCGATGCGTAATCAAGAATTTCGTTGACTAATTTCTCAAGGCGCTCTACTTCGTTCAAAGCTAACTCGATTACTTTTCCGTTGGTTTGATCAAAAGCAATAGTGTCGTGCAAATCATCGAGGAACAGACTGATTCCCGTTAAAGGATTTCTTATTTCATGTGCGATTCCTGCGGCAAAACGTCCGAGGAACGCCAGCTTCTCTATCTCCTTAACTTCTTCGTCTATCAATTTCCGCTCCGTCTGGTCTTCAAGAATTATAAGAAGTTCGTTTTCCGCTTCATCCTTTTTTTCAATGGGCGAAACATAGATTGAAAAGTATTTTTTCTCCCCGTTTATTGTCGTTTCCACATCCTTGTTGGAATAAAATCCCTGCGAGTCAATTGCCTTTAATATTTCATTCCGCAAGTCGGAGTACTTCCCGAAAACAACTTCGTTCTTCTTAAGCAGAGTCGCGTCTTTATCAAGCTTAAGCATATTTACGGCGGAATCATTGATACTCGTAACATAACCGTCGCTGTTTATCGTTATTACGCCGCTCGGCATAAACCGGAGGATATCGGAAACAAAGTTGCGCTGTTCCAAAATTTTCTGATAGAGCTTCGTAATTTCTATTATTCTTGACGCTTGGTTAGCCAGAATATGAAGAGAATCGATTTCCTCTTCCATGATTGACGACTTTGTTTTGTATTTGTCCGCACCTAAGATTCCGATGACATTATCCTTGGTTTTCAAAGGAATGTAGATAAAGGAGTTGCTCTTCCCCGACTTCCTTATTTTTTTATCAAGAAGAGTTTTTCCTTCAAAGTTCTCAAAATCTTCCACAAAGATAATTTCCCCTTTCTTTGCCGTATTCGTCTCGACACATTCGTCAGTCTCAATACGATACTTAGACGCTTTCAATTTTTCGGCTTCCTCATCGGAAAATCCGTACATCTCTTTAAACTCAAGGTATTCTCCGTCCTCGCTGACAAGATAAAGAACCGCTCTGTCAAATCCGATTGTTTCAACGCTGTGCTTCAAGATAAGTTTAAGTATCGAATCAATGTCAAAAGTTGTCCCCAGCAGATTGCTTACTTCATGAATTCCCTTAAAAATCCGCAGCTGATACTCAATCCTCGAAGCATATTCCCTTGCTTCCTTTGTGGCTTCTTTTTCGCTTTTAAGCGAAATCTCCAACTCGTTTTTCATGTGAAATAATTCGTAAGCCATAAAGTTCAAAGAACTTGCCAATGTCCCGATTTCATCTTTTCTCTCTATCGAGATGTACTTATCCAAATCCCCCGAAGCGAAATCCTGGGAGTATTTCGTAAGCTCGACAATAGGTTTGGAAAAGTTACGGGAGACAAACAACGAAAGAAGAACAGCAACGCCGAAAATAATCAGGACATAATAAATGATATCATTTTTGTAATATGAGAGAACTCTATCAATATCTTTGGAAATAAACTTTGCCTGCTCGTTAAAATGTCGAAGCTGAAGCCCGATTGTAATTCCACCGAAAACACCGTTGGTTTTGTAAACCCCTTTTGAATACTTTATCGGGGCGTACGCCA
>JALWEC010000305.1 GCA_027036655.1 Melioribacteraceae bacterium | reverse complement strand
CCGGTGAGATTACCACGCCAATCCCGACAAGTCGGGATTGTCTCGCAATCCGCCACGGCGGACAACGTGTTTTTTTTAGCGCCGTCTTGTCCGCCCACGGCGGATTGCGGCTTGCCGCGATATGCACCTCTCAATAAATAATCAGGGAAATTTTACATCACCAATTATTTATCGTCCATTGTTTGTTTCATCCGGTAAATAATCGAGAAAATAAATCCCAATCCCATAATCAAAACGCCAATCCAAATTAAACTAACAAAGGGCTTAACGCTGATATCCGCCGATAAAACTTCGCGCGGCGCAACGCCGGAAGCCCCTTTGGGAATTAACTTCAGCTTAACATTTCCAGCCGCATTCAGAGAAACAATTTTAATAGAATATCCGTTACTGAGTTTAGCCGGAAAATCAGTTTTAGCACCATTGTCTATTCTCTGTTTCGGATCTGCGGAGAATTTCTTTCCCTCAATGTTAACCGTAAGATTAACGCCGAGAGTCATCTCCTCGCCGTTCATCATCTTCTCGACAAAGTTATCGGGCAAATCGAAATCATTAAATTTAATTTCGATTCCGTTAACGGTTTTAGTCTCTCCTTTCGACAGTTCGACAATCTTTCCCGCTTCGGCTTTCTTGCTACCGTCGTCGTAGCTTATCGGAGAGATATAAATATCCTTATCCCAAAAATTAATTACGCTCGGTTCCCGCATCAAACCGCCATCCATTTCAGAGAAAAACATAACCGGCGAGATGACATCCACTTTATTCCCTTCATCAACGAGAACGTGAAATTTAAATCGCTTACCATTGTAAAACGGCTCGACGCCCGTAAACTTGAACTTTGCGCCGAAAACGGAAACGGACTGGTTCTTGGGTAATTTAACATGCAACGTTTGAGAATAACCACCGTTGAAAATTACACCGAGAGCAAAAATACCGATTCCGATGTGAGCCACATAAGCTCCCGTTGCGGAGAATTTCTTTTTGACAACGCGGATGAAAAATTCCGTGTTAATTTCGAGAGCAAGAAACGTTGCAAAAACCAAGAACAAGTAACTGAGATTATATACTTTGCCGAATAATATTACTCCCGCTGTGGCGATAATTGAAAAAAGAGCTGGAATCCGCAAAGCGTTTAGGAAATCTTTAACATCCGTGTTTTCCCATTTAAGTTTAAGACTAATCCCGTTAAGAAACATCATGATAATTGCGAGAGGCAATGTAAGCATATTGTAAAAAGCCAAGTCAACCGTATTGCCGAAAATCGGAAGCGAAGTGCCGAAGATAATAATAATAGCGGAAGCGATTAAAGCGACAGAGCCGGTAAAAAGCGCGAGTTCGCGCGACCAGAAATTATCTTTATATGTAAAATGCTTTTCAAGGTAATTCCATCTGTAAAGAATCGCTCCGATTCCGAGAAAAAGGAAAAAGAGCAGAAAAATCAAAAGAAGTAAAAAAACGATTCTTCCCGGGGCGATAAACGAATGCACGGAGGCGTCGCTCAGAACGCCGCTTCTCGTTAAGAAGGTACTGTAAATTACCAAAACATAAGTGAGAACGCTGAGGAGCAAATTTGTTTTAACAAATCTTCCAACTCCGCCGAAACGCTTCTGCGTTTTTTTCTGAACAAGCATGGTGTGAATTCCGGCAACCGCGACAATCCAAGGTACGAGACTCGAATTTTCCACCGGGTCCCAGCCCCACCAGCCGCCCCAGCCGAGCACGCCGTATGCCCAATAGCCGCCGAGCATAATCGCAACGCCGAGAACGAGGGCAACCGCAAGCAGCCACGGAAGCGATTGCCTTACCCAGTTTGTGTAATCGTTTTTCATCAAAGAAGCCATTGCAAATGAAAACGGAACCGCCGACATTGCGAACCCCACAAACAAGAACGGCGGATGAATCTGCATCCAGAAGTTTTGTAAAAGCGGATTCATTCCGTTCCCGTCAACAATAAACCGATTCACGGTAATTCCGTTTTCAAGCAGTTTGGCAACAAGGTCGTGCGAAATCTTCACAAAAAAAGTTGACGACTGTTGATCCTGAAAAATAAATTTATCGATAAAAGGCAATCCGAGATAAGCGCTGTTTAGTTTGCTTATCGGGATGTAACGCGCGTGATCCCAAATATAGGTAAAGGGATTGGACATTAACGGATTAATCAGTATCAGCAGAAAAAGAAGCGTTAAAGAGAAAACCATCATTACGCGCGGTTCCAAATCCCCGCGCTTACCGGTATAATCCATCAGCACCTGTCCGACAAGAACCGCAAAAAGCGACCAGAGGAGAACGCTTCCGGCTTGTCCGGCAAAAAAAGATGAAATCAGCATTCCAAGCGGAAGAGTGTTATCGCTGTAGCTGTAAACGTATTTGAACTCGTACTTGTGCGTAAGTATCGCGTGAAGCAAAAAAGCCGAAGCTCCAATAACGGAAATCGTAGCTACATGAAAACCGACACGCCCGAGTTTTAGCCCTTCCGAATTACCTTTATATGCAAAATAATATGCAAAGATTGTAAAAATACTCGCGATAAGCGCGAGCATCAAAAATATATTTCCAATCATAAAATTATCTTTCTAGTTATGAGTTTTTCCGTTCGCTGTTTTCCGCATCCTGATATTTGGACGGGCATTTGGTCAGGATTTCTTTCGCATGAAACACGCCGTTTTTATATTTCCCCGTAACCACAACGCTTGTTGCGTGCTCGAAGTTATTTGGGATTGTACCGTTGTAAACGACTTTCATTTCCTCTCCTCTGTCGTTTTGAAGAAAGAAAATAAATTTATTGTGTTCGCTGTCCAGCTTGTAATTTTTATCTTTATCCCAACTTCCGGTTACTTTCACGACGCGTCCGCTCTGTTGAACTTTTTGGAAATTGTCCTCGTATTTAACGTTTGTCTGAGTAAACAAATATCCTAAAACGCCAAAAAATATTACGATTATTAATCCGCCGATTATATATTTATTCTTCATCTTTAATCTCCTCCACTTCCTTTTTTATTTCTTTTAGTCTTTTATCCATACTGTTCATAAAAAGGAAAATTCCAAGCCAAATTACAAGGATAATAAGAAAAACTATGTAGATTGAATTCTCTGATAAAAACTCTTTCAAGATAACCTCTTTCTGTTAATCATTTTTTCTTTAATGATAATAGATTCATA
>JALWEC010000304.1 GCA_027036655.1 Melioribacteraceae bacterium | reverse complement strand
ATTACAAAGACTTTTCGCTTGAAGATATAATCGCCGAAGAAGACGTTGTAGTTACGATTTCGCATCGCGGATTTATCAAACGCTTTCCCGTAAGCGGTTATCGCAAACAGGGACGCGGAGGAACCGGCGTAACCGGAGCCGGAACTAAAGACGAGGACTTTATCGAGCATATGTTTATCGCTTCGACTCATCATTACATTATGTTCTTTACTGATAAAGGAAAAGTTTACTGGCTTAAGGTTTATGAAATTCCCGAAGCCGGACGCGCGGCTCGCGGGCGTTCGATTCAGAACTTGATTCAAAAAGAGAAAGACGAAAGCATCACAGCATTCGTCAACGTTAAAGATTTCCCCGACGACAAATATCTGATTATGGCGACGGAAAACGGAACGATTAAGAAAACCGTTTTGTCGGCATACTCAAATGTGCGCAAAGGCGGAATTAACGCAATCAATCTTGTGGAAGGCGACAGGTTAATCGAAGTTAAAATTTCGGACGGCTCGAACGATATAATTATCGGAACGAAAAACGGAATGGCGATTAGATTTAAGGAAACCGACGTTCGCGCAATGGGAAGAACGGCTACCGGTGTGCGAGGAATCAATCTGAACGAAGGCGATATAGTTATCGGAATGATTGTGGTTAAACGGGATAACACGCTTCTTGTCGTAACCGAAAAGGGTTTCGGTAAACGGAGCAAAATTTCAGATTACAGAATTACGCACCGCGGCGGCAAAGGAGTTATCACGGTTAAAACCGGAGAGAAAAACGGCAAGCTGATTGCGATGCTTGAAGTGGGAGATACGGACGAGCTTGTTATTATTACCACTCACGGAATGGTAATCAGGCAAGGCGTCGGTTCTATCAGAGTAATGGGTAGAAACACTCAAGGCGTTAAGGTTATCCGTTTGAAAGATGACGATTCGATTGCCGACATCGCTCGCGCAATTCCTGAAAACGGCAACAAACATCTTGAAGAAGATAACGGTGAAAAAGAAGCTAACTTAATTGAATAAAGGAAAAGTAAAATGTCACACAACGAAAAGATTTCATTTGATTCAAAATGTGTTCACGCCGGAATAGGCGAATACGAGCACAAACCGGTAGTTCCGCCAATTTATCAGACTTCGACTTTTAAGTTCGAGTCTGTTGAAGAAGGAGCAAAACTCTTCAAAGGAGAAAAGAAGGGTTACATTTATACGAGAATGGGAAATCCTACCATTGAAGCAATGGAAGACGCAATAGCCGCTTTGGAAGACGGCTACAAAGCGCTCGGTTGCGGAAGCGGAATGGCGGCGATTCATACTGCGCTTGCAACGCTATTGCAGAGCGGCGACCATGTGATTGTTTCGGAATCCGTTTACGGACCGACAGCGACTTTAATCAAAAATGTTTTAAGCCGTTTTGGAATTACGTCCGATTTTGTTGAATCGGCGGATTTGGAAAAGGTTAAAGAGGCGGTAAAACCTGAGACGAAAGTGATTTATATCGAAACTCCCGGCAACCCGACGCTGGAAACCACCGACCTTAAAGCGGTTGCGGAAATTGCGCATGCAAACGGCGCAAAGCTTGTTGTCGATAATACGTTTATGAGTCCCGCATTGCAGCAGCCGTTTCATTTGGGCGCCGACGTGGTTGTACACAGCATGACGAAGTTTTTAAACGGACATGCGGACGTCGTGGCGGGAATTATCGTTACAAAGGATGAGGAAACGTATTTGCAGATGCGCAAAATGTTGAATCAGCTTGGCGGAACAATTGATCCGTTTAACGCGTTTCTTGTTCATCGCGGAGTTAAAACGCTGGCGCTTAGAATGGAGCGTCACTCGAAGAATGCGCAACAAATTGCGGAATATCTCGAGCGGCATCCGAAAATCGCTTGGGTTCGTTATCCGGGACTGAAATCATTCCCCTATTACAAAGTTGCGCAGAAGCAGCATAAAGCTCCCGGCGGAATGATTTCTTTCGAGCTTAAAGGCGGATTGGAAGCGGGCAAAAAAGTTATGAATAATGTTCAGCTTTGTCAGCTTGCGGTTAGTCTCGGCGGAGTTGAAACTTTAATACAGCATCCGGCTACCATGACTCACGCTTCGATGGGAAAAGAAGCTCGCGAAGCCGCGGGAATTACGGACGGATTGGTGCGCCTTTCCGTTGGAATTGAAAATGTTGATGATTTGCTCGCGGATTTGGAACACGCTTTGGATAAAGTTTAATCTCATCCGTTGGGAAACATCTGACAAAATAAATTATAGAAGGCTTTGCATAACCCAATATCTTGTCATTCTGAATCCTCCGCCAAGGCGGAGCGGGAGAAGAATCTCCTTTCCTACACCGGTGCAAATACTAATTTTGAGATTCTTCGCTCCGCTCAGAATGACTACGCTTGGTTGGCGGAATTTTAGGTTTTGCAAAAGTTTTTTTATTGTAAAATACTATTTGGCATACAAAAAAAGAGTTGGCGGAAACCAACTCTTTTTTTGTTGAATTAACAAAATGGGGAGGACTATTTTTCGGTATCTAACTCTTCAAGTTCTTCCATTTCTTCGGTAGATAAAACTTTTTCAAGATCAAGCAGAATTAACAATCTGTCCTCCAATTTCCCGACCGCAGTGATGTAATCCGTTTTAATGCCTGCCACCATTGAAGGAGCGGGCTCCGTAATGCTTCTCGGAATTCTTAAAACCTCTTTTACCTCGTCAACTATGAAGCCCACGGTGTTGTCCTGAAGTTCGACGACAATAATTCTTGTTTTGTCGTTGTGGTCAATTACCGGTAATTTTAATCTTTTTCGTAAGTTTACAACGGGAATGATTTTTCCGCGAAGATTTACAACTCCTTCAACAAAAGTTGGCGCATTGGGTACTTTCGTAATCGAAAGCATTCTGTTGATTTCCTGAACCTTTAGGATGTCAACCCCGAATTCTTCTCCGCCGATTTTAAAACTGACTAATTGAAGAATATCATCCATGGTGTTGTCGTTTAATTTTTCGTCCATTTGAACCTCAAAATAATATTTTTGTTTTTACTGAAATTATCGACAGAATAAGTTAAATGTTTAGTTTTTAATTTAATTTTATCCGAATATAAAGATAATCCGAGGTTTTTCATAATATTGAAAGAGGAAATGAAATGGCAAAATATTAAATGTATTTAAGAAGGTTTTGCATAACGTAGCAATTTGCCATTCTTATACTTCACCAAGTCGGAGCGCGGGAGAAGAATCTCATAACCGGTAATTAATAAACCGAGTTTAGAAATATTTTGAACGGCTTTCACTTTCTTTCCCAACACAAAGCGGCTTACGCAGATTATTTATTCTCCGGCTTTCCGCCCTAGCAACTTTTTAAAAGACGTCTTGACTTTTTTTATTCCGATTCGATAAATATATTTGTATATGAATTTTAAGAAAATTGATATTGGAATAGAAAAAGCGCGACTTATTTCCCAACTTACATTTGTTTTCTTTTCGGTTTGGATTGGGATTGAGTTTTACATGTTCGTGAAATTTCTGCAGAGTAACGGAGCCGCGGCTTTTTATGTAAAACCGGGCGGAGCCGAGGCGTTTCTTCCGATCAGCTCATTTATGAGTTTGTACTATTTTATTCTAACGGGAATAATTAACACGGTGCATCCGGCGGGATTTTTCATTTTTCTTACCGTTCTGATTATTTCTTTTGTTTACGGAAAGTCCTTCTGCAGCTGGGTTTGTCCGATCGGTTTTATTTCGGAGCATGTGGGAGATTTCGGCGACAAATTACAGAAAAAGATATTCGGCAAAATTTACCGTTTGCCTAAAATTATCGACTATCCCCTGCGAAGCATAAAATATTTAATTATGGGATTTTTTGTTTGGTCAATTTTGAGCATGTCCGCCGACCAGCTGAAGGGATTTCTTGACAGCCCTTACAACAAAGTCGCCGATCTTAAACTCTGGTTTTTCTTTGTTGATATCACCCGTTATTCGTTAACCGTAATTGCGATACTGTTTATTCTTTCGATCCCGATAAAGAACTTTTGGTGCAGATATTTATGCCCTTACGGTGCGTTGCTCGGAATTTTTTCACTATTAAGTTTAAACAAAATAAAGCGTAATAAAACGACCTGTATCAATTGTAATCTTTGTACAAAGGCGTGCCCGCATTCGATAAAAGTACATAAAGTTAATTATGTCATATCGGATGAATGTACAACTTGTTTAAACTGCGTTGAGGTTTGTCCCGTTGAGGATACGCTTTATCTTGAAAATGTTATTACGAAGAAAAAAAGCTCAAAATATTCCGTGCCGGTTTTTGTGCTCGGAGCTTTCCTTTTGGTTAATGTTACGGCTCGATTAACCGATCACTGGTATTCCAAAATTACTCCCGACGAATATATTTCACTTTATCAGAATATGAACTCATTCGACCACCTTGCCGGAAACGGAAGTATAAAACAGGGAACAAAAAAAGAAAAGACAGAGAAGAAGAAATAAACGCATTTTTTCCCTTTCTTTTTGTTTTGTTAAATAAATTAGTTTGAAGTTTGGTAATTATTTTACCGAGCGATGATTAGGTAATTCCTTTCTCTCCTAACTTTGAAGTCCGTTCCGATTAAACTGATTTCAATTTTTTTTTTCAGTGCGGAGAAACTCTTTGAATAATCTGCGAGATTACCGTTTTTGAAAAAGAATTTTAATCCGTTTTGGAAAGGAATTTTAGTAAAAAACGGAGCGATTTTGGTTGTATGATATTTGTTGTTGAGAGTTTTAATCAGGGTTGACATTTTTTTATTATAACTTTCTATCTCGGCTTCAATATTGTTGATTTTTTTTTTACTTAATGCTTTGGATTCATTTTTTTCTTTCAGCAAAGATTTCAACTCACGCTTCGAAAGATAAATGAATCCGTATTCATTATTTTTTTTAAGCTTAACAAGATATTTATTTTTTTTGAAAAAGAGAAGATGTATTGCATCGCCTTTTTTAAGTTTAACGGTCTTCCCATCGGGGGTAACAAAATCATGCCGCTTTTTAATTGGAATTAATTTTAAGATGTTGAGCTTTTTCCACCCGTGTAGAATCAGCTTTTTTCCCGCTTTATCGTAGCCGATGATTTGCTTCCCGCTTGTAATTCCAAGATAAAACGGTTTGTCGTTAATGATAACTTTTCTCAAAGGATTCAGCGGCTGTGTTTTATCAATTCCCATGATAAGAATTGGAGTAAACGCCGGAAACTCTGATTTACGGCTGACGTTTAATTCCTGTTTATAGGTATCGTATATCGTAAGTTCTTGCGGTTTTTCAACAAGAAGTAAATCGCTCTTCATCTGCGGATAAAGAGTAGAATATGAAAAAATGAGCAGGAATAAAACCGCGAGTTTAGCGCCGATTTTATTCCATAAACTTAGTTTCATTTTTTAGCTTCTTTCCATTTTTCGATTGTTGATAACTGCGAAGCCACGCCGTAAAGGTTTATGCTTGTACTGTCGAACTGCGATGAAAAATATGAAAGCGTGGGAAGCGAAAAGAGCCATTTCCCGAGCGCGAGTTTATGTTCAAGTTGGTCAACTCTTTCGGCGTAAGCCTGTTTGTCTCCTATTTCGTGAGTGCTCATAAACCCGTAAACGTATTGGAAAAGTTTCCCGATGTCGCTTTTCTTCCCGACTTTGCTTACGTCGAGCGCAAAGAAGTTTTTATCGCCGGTAATTGACGCGGGAACGAGGTTTCCGTTTTTATCGGTGGTAAGGTTAATTTTTCTTGCCGATAAATCAGGCTCGCGCATAAATACATCGTAAAGGTCAAAAAGGAAGTTGCTGCGATAACCTGTAAAAGCGATTAGGAGTGCGTCGTAATTTTGCTTTTTGATTTCGTCGTTGCTAATTGCTTTAGCTTGAATTTTACCCTGCGAAATTTCCGAGGAGTTCAGAATGTTGATTAATGCATTGTATTCTTCGCGGAAACCGAAATTTAAGCAAACGCCTATCTTTATTGAGTCAGGCAAGTATTGTAAGTCGGCGTTCACATTGTCCGGTTCGGGTTGAACGATTTTTTCCTCTACATAATAAGATGAAGAAGGAAATACGCTAAAGTTTTCGAGAGCGTTAAATTTATTCCGGTTCCCTTTATAATCAATTATATCGCGCTGTTGCGGAGTTCCGATTTTATAGAAACGGGATAGAATTTTATCCCTGTTCAAAAATGCGCGCAAAGCTTCGCGCTGTTTAAGGTTCAATCTCTTAGCGTTAAAAAGTATCCCGAAGAATGTAGTGCTGATCCCCGGTTTTGCAAAAAAGTCCTTATTTTTATCCAATACGGGTGAAACAGCGCCGAAAGGTGATTCCAGCAAAACATTGATATTATTGTTTTTCAGCTCGGTGATAAATGTGCTGTTATCAATAAACGGTTTTAGTTTAACATAAGGAATAAAAGCATTCTTTTCAGGATTCTTGTAGTAATTTGCAACTCCGGACTTTTGCGGAACTGCAAAATAGGGACCGGTTCCATCATAATAATTAAGCGCGTTAATGTCGGCGGTTTTAGGCAATATCTTAAAAGAAAGAACTTCTTTTATGTCGGACTCTTTCCAAATCCGGTCGTGCTTAAACTGAAATTTTATTATTCCGTTTTTGTCAGGACCCTGAAAGCCAATGGTTTTAAGGGCTTGAGCGATTAAGATATAATCCGGCGAGAGCGAGCCGAGAGATTGAATTCTGTTCAAGGTGAAAGATAAATCCTCGGCGGTAAAGTAATCCGGTTTTTTAGGAAGAATTTTAACCTCGTCGTCTTTTGATGAAATTTTGTAGCTGTCCGCCCATTTGACGTTTTTCTTCAGTTTAATCGAGACCACATCGTTGGCGTCAATTCCAACCAACGAACCTAAACCATCTTCGTAAACAATTCCGCTCGGATTCGAGGAAACGTTGAAAAGTCCGTCAAACTCAACCTCGTCCAACTTATCCGAAAGAGGGTTTGCATCAGGAAGGTGAGGATCAACAACAGGCTTCTGATGTCCGATGTAAGGAAAAACGATTGCATTCTTTAATTTATTTCCGCTGAATATTAAATAGAGAACGACAGCCGCTGCGACAAGCGCGACTAAGCCGATTGAGAGTTCTTTTTTCTTCATTTCCAAATCCTTAATTTTTTCTGATGATTGGTTTTTGAGCCATCACGCTTACTTCGTAAAGTTTATACGAAGGGAATGAAAAAGTAACGGTTAAAACATTTTGTTCTTCCGCGTCCATTTGTACGGGAGTAATTTTGCATTCATAATTATTATCTTTTGTCGGAGCTATTATTTTGATTCTTCCTTCGTTTTTCAGTTCGGTATTATTCAACATTATTTTATCGTACCATTTCTCGGAAGAAGCTTTTTCGGCAACTTCGTCCGGCAGCTTAATGTTAATTTCGTAAACAGGGAATTTCGCTTTTGTCGGGATTTTCAAACTTACCTTGAACATATATTTATTTACCCCTTTTTTATTATCGGTTACAGGCGCAACGTAAAGTTTGCGGTAATCGGTAGGGGAAGTAATCAACTTGGCAATGTTCATATTAAACTCGTCGATAATATTCCTGACCTTTCTCTTTTTCCCTTTGTAATATTTTGCGTGAAATTCAATCGCCCTAACTTTTGCAACGGCATTGTTTTTACTGTTGTGAAGTATCGATTTATATTGAGCTACAATCGCAATTTCGGGAAAAGTGAAATATTTGGTCTTTTCAAGGTAGTTCTCAATCTCGGCGTTTTCTTTTTCGACGTTTTGGTTCCCGTAGTAGCTGAAAGTAATTTTATAAACAGGAGAGAAAACGGAATCCGCATAAAGCCGAGATAGATTTTCGGTATCGAGTTTATGTGCGTTAACAAAAGAATCTATTCTCGTCATCGAAATATATTTTACCCTTGAGTAAAGTTCTTTTTCGTATGTAAGAATTAGCTTGGCTTTTTCGCTTCTGATGGTTTGGGGCGAGAGAAACGAATTAAAATTAAACAGTCTTTTCAGCTCCCTTTCCGAATCGGCAAAATTGTTTGACGAAACATAAATGCCCAGAATATTTTTCTCGCTATCAAGATATTTTTTATCTAAGAATTTGTAGCGACTGACGAGAAAAGATAAATCTTTGTTGGAGTTTAACAAGGAAAGCATTTCTCCGTACGCGCCTCGTTTGCGTAAATTATTTATCCGTGAAACTATCAGCCCGGCTTCGCGGTAATCGCGGCTTAGCTTTCTTGTGTAGCGGCGCGCGCTTCTAAGCTCTTTCTGCAAAGTTTTTACGCAGTAGTAATTTTCAAATCCTCTGAAATCCGCCATAAAAATATTCGGAAGAACGTCCGTCATCTTTCTTAATATTTCCGACGCGCCGGCGTAGTAATTATTGGGAAGCCACTTGGGAGATTTTGTAAGATATTTCTTAAGCTCTTTAGCGTATTTTTTGTACAAGGAAAACTTTGCGGCTTTGTCGTCAAATGTCTTAAAGAACTCGGCAAGACTGTTGAAATTTTCCGGCACAAATCCGTTCGCATCTTTGTACAATTTATAAACGGTTTCAACCGGAGGATAAATATTAAAGGGCTTAGCGTCCCGCTTAGATTTTATTTTATTTCTGTATTCCGAAGCGACATTTGCGATTCTTTCGGCGATTATATCCCGGACTTTTTTCTTTACCGATTCGTCAATCGACAATTTTGAGTTTAGAAAACCAAGGAACACCGGCGCGGCTTTTATAAACGCTTCGCGGTTGTTTTCGGTTTCTCGTAAAGTTACAAATGTCTGTAGAAGATATAAGTTTTTCTTTTCAAAGATATACTCTTCCTCAACATCGTTCCCGAATATCAGATAATCTTTGTACTCCTTTTCTTTAGCGTTTTTCAAAGAGTCGGGGAAGTATTTTTCCATTTGGGGAATAATTTTTCGTAAATATCCGACCGAGTCGATTGAAACTTTAACAGTTGCAAGTTTTTTCTTCAGAGAGCCGATAGGTTCGTCGTACTTACTGTTTTTAAATGCGCTTCTTCTTAAAGCAAACTTATTGAATGTTTTTTTTGCTTTATTGAACTCCCGTTCAAAATTAAACCGCCACATCGGAACATAACGGTATTCCGCCCTAAGAAGAGTGTCCTTATTTATTTTTTCAATTATCCAGTAATATTTTTTGTGTCGAGAATCAACGGGGAAAGCGCTTAGTTCTTTTTCCGCCGAAACGACGTCGGGAATCTTATGATAACCTTTGTCACCGCCGTCAAAGTTATCCGAGAAATAATATTCTGAAATCGGCTTGATGTTGTTTTTCAGAACAAAATAGAAGTTATCTTTCAGCGGGGGAGTAATTTCCATGTAGTATTTAGTGTCGCGCTCAAGCTCAAAGTTATTTTTTCCGTCTTTAAGTTTTATGTATCCGTCTTCCTTGGGAATCAATTCGGGATTCGGGGAAAGCTCCTTATATGCCGAGCAGCCGCTTAAAAAGGATATGATCAAAATAAACGCGAAAAACTTCTTTTTCATCTTTTCTCCGTTTGTAGGAAATTGAAAATTAATATACAAAAATACATTACTTGTTTGTTAATTAAAAAACAATATGCTACTTTTGTTTCTTTTTTTGCGGATTAAGATGAAAAAACTTACTCACGATGAAATATCGGAAAACAGAGCGACTTTGGAAACGATTGACTCTGTGAAAAAGATGCCGGTTTACGTTATTCTTAACAGCATTCGAAGCAGTTACAATGTCGGCTCTATATTTCGTTCTTCCGACGGAGCGATGGTTGAAAAATTATTCCTCTGCGGTTATACGCCCACCCCGCCTAAAAAGGAAGTTCTAAAAACGGCGCTTGGCTCAACCGAAAGCGTAAGTTGGGAATATTACAAAGATCCGAAGGAAATAGTAAAAAAACTGAAGAGCGAGGGAGTTAAAATCTGCGCGCTCGAACAAACCGATTCAAGCGTTCCTTACTACGAAATAAAAGAGAGTGATTTTCCCATTGCCGTTATTCTGGGAAATGAAATAACCGGAGTCGATCAGGAATT
>JALWEC010000303.1:467-3162 GCA_027036655.1 Melioribacteraceae bacterium | reverse complement strand
CTGCAAGTATAATTGCTTCGCGTACTGGAAGTCAAAATGAAGCCTTTGCAGGTCAAAGTATATTTAGTGAAGCAGGCCCAACTGAATACATGACAGGTATAGACATAAAGCTTCTAAAAATAGAAGAAAACATACTACATGACTTAGACAATCCAACCATTACACCAATCCAAGAATACACAATGCCAAATGGGACTACAATACAAAGATTTTATTACCCAACAGGTGTCGAGGTAAAGGATGTTCTTGGAAAACACTGAAATTAATGAAGAATTAAGAATGAAGAATGTTGAATCCGCCTAAGGCGGACGCGACGGCGCAAAAAACAAGCCGTCATTGCGAGCGAACGGAGTGAGCGCGGCAATCTCACTAGTATTCAACCATAGCCGTTAAACCGCTGTTGAACATTCAGTAAAAGCGTGTTTCCCGGTGAGTCCGCCAAGGCGGAGCTTCACAGCTCCTTACGTCGCAGTTCGCAATGACAAATTTTCATTATGTTTATAGATATTTTACGTTTTACGTCTTTCGTCCGTAACAACTCACAAATTGTTTAAAAAATATTCCGTTAACTTTTGATAAAGATTAACGGCGTCAATTCCGTAAACTCCGTGCTGCGAACCTACGTAAGGATAATAATCCAGGCGTTTATTCAGATGAGTCGCCTTCGATAAAAACATAAGAGTATGCTGCCAAACCACTGTCGGATCCATTGTGCCGTGAACCATCAGAAATTTCCCTTTCAAGTTCCGTACGTAATTAAGAAGACTCGATTCCTCCATCCCTTCGTGGTTTGTCGCATCGGTGCCCATGTAGCGTTCGCCGTACATAACCTCATAGTAACGCCAATCAATTACGGCTCCGCCCGCAACGCCTACCTTAAACGTATTGTTAGTTCTCAACATAAGGGAAGTCGTCATAAATCCGCCGTAGCTCCACCCGAACACGCCAAAGCGCGTTGAATCGATATAAGGCAATGATTTCAAGTACTTCACGCCGGTAAGTTGGTCTTCTATCTCTTTTGTCCCGAGATGATGCCATGTGGCTTGTTCAAAAGCCAATCCGCGATTATCCGAGCCGCGGTTATCGAGCGTGAAAACAAAATAGCCTTTCTGCGCCATCTTCTGGAACCAGAAGGCGTAACGTCCGTATCCCCAGCGGTTTTTTACAAGCTGAACATGCGGTCCGCCGTAAACATAAACAATCGCGGGATATATTTTAGTAGAATCAAAATCTACAGGATAAGTTATTCTGCAATAGAGCGTAGTCCCTTCGGCGTTTTTAATCGTAAAAACTCTTTGCTTCCCGAGCTTGTAATCTTTAATCGGATTTTTCGCTGTCAGCAAATTTTTAATTGTCTTTCCGTTTTCGTCAATAATATTAATTACTCTCGGAGTTTTCAAGTTTGTGTAGTTATCAATTAACAATCCGTTTGACAAATTGAATTTAACTCTGTGAACTCCGTTTGCAGCCGTAACGCGCTGAACTTTTCCGGTTGCCAAACTTGCTTTGTAAAGATTTTCCTCGATAGGGGAATCTTTGGTTGCATAGAACAAAACATCGCCCTCGCTTGTAAATCCGGCAATACCAAGCACAGCCCACTCGCCTTTTGTTACCTGTTTTAGCAGTTTGCCTTCGGTATTGTAAAGGTAAAGATGCTGCCAGCCGTCTCTTTCGGAGTACCACAAAAACTTATCAGGCTTGCCGGGAAAAAATACCAAATCGTGTTCCGGCTCAACATATTTATCGCTTGACTCAGTGAAAAGCTCTTTTACTTCGTCGCCCGAAATTGCATCATATTTAACGAGACGCATACGGTTCTGCAATCTGTTCAAATGAGCTATGTAAATATATTTAGCTTCAGGTCCCCAAGTAACACAAGTTAAATATTGATTCTTTTCGCCGGATGTTTTAAGAAAAACCGTTTTACCCGTTGCAATATCGTAAACACCGACCGAAACCACTTCGCTTCCTTGTCCGTTCATAGGGTATTTAATATTTTTCAGATGAGCCGGGCGCGTGGTAATATCAACAAGAGGATAATTAGTTACGGCGCTTTCATCCTTTTGATAGAATGCAATCTTATCGCTCTTGGGCGACCAAAATATTCCGTGCGTAATGCCGAACTCGTTTCTGCTTACCGATTGTCCCGATACGATATTGCTGTCCGCCTCCGATATAATCGGGATTTCCGGACTATCCTGCGTTGACAAATAAAGATTGTTCTTGATTGTATAAGCCGTCATCGTTTTATTCGGGGAAGGAAAGATGTTTTCCGAGTTCTTAGGAAGTTTATTGATAATCCGGAGTTTATTTTTTTCGTAATCAAAACTCAGGAAATTATTATTTGTAAGAAAGTAAATGCGACTATCCTTAATTTCTTTAATCCGCGGAAAATACCGGAGAGAATCAATTCCCAAATTATTAACCGAAGCGTTGACATCGTTAAGCGTAATTACTTTTCTCGTGTTGTCCAACGAAGATAAAATCAGAGAATCTCCGGAAACGTAATAATAGAAGTCGCCTCCTTTAACCCAGTTGAGCTGACTTAAATTTTTCGGCGCCAGTTTTCCGTAAGAGTTAAAAATAATATCTTGATAAGTAAATTCTTTCCCCTGAGCGGAAGTCAGCGAAATCCATCCCAGAAGTACGAACAGTAAGATTTTAATTTTTTTCATGGTGTGTTCCAATTCTATTG
>JALWEC010000303.1:0-457 GCA_027036655.1 Melioribacteraceae bacterium | reverse complement strand
CTTACAGATTTCTAAACCTTCAGCGTTAAAATTTCATCCCAGTTTGTTGTAAAGCGCCGGGAAAGCATCTCGCGGCGGAGTTTCCATTCCTTTTTCATTCCCATTATGCCGAGCTTTACCGTGTCCTTTCCGTAGCGGCGGTTAAGCGTATCGATTTGCTTCATCAAGCGTTCGTGCCGCTCAACATCGATTTCATAAAATAAATCATGCTGAATGTCATCTTCCGGAATAATTCCGGTAACTATTACTCCGGTTTTTTTGTACTTGTAACCTTGCAGATAAATTTTCCTTAACGCTTTAAGGGCGTACTTTACAATCTCCAATTGGCTGTTGGAAGGAACGGGAAGGGAAATAGTGTAACTGTTGTTGTATTGCGGATCTTCTTCGTTAAATCTGTCCGTTATTATAAAAACCGAAACATAAGCCGCAATCGATTTTTGTCTGCGGAGTTTCTCGG
>JALWEC010000302.1 GCA_027036655.1 Melioribacteraceae bacterium | reverse complement strand
CCATTCCTGCCATGACTCTCCAAAAGCCGGATCCGTGGCTTTAACAACAAATATTCCGGGAGAAATAGTATGCGTTGAATCAAGCGGATCAATAGAACCCGGTATATAATCTTCTATTCTGGAAGATGACGCAACGGCATTAGACCAGACTACACCGTTGGTTTTACCGCTCATCATAAATCCGGAACTGTAAATAACTCCAATATCGTCAAATCTACCAAGCGGGCCTTGGGGCGGAATATTAACATCCGCTATTTTACCTTTATCATTAATAGGCAAATTAATTTTATTGATAAATAGACGGTAAGAATCTCCATTATTTTGAGTGCTTTTCGGTTTTAATAATTTTCCGTCTTTTCTGTCGGATGCGCTAAGTCCAACGAAGGAAAATACCAGCAAAGCAATCAAAAACTTTACCGAAATTAATTTTAGTTTATTCATTATATAAACCTCTTTTTACTATTAAACAAGTTAGATTTCAATTATTTTGTCGAAAAATTCATTTTAACTCCGACCTTAATCAACCGAGGGGGTCCGAAGTTACTAGGGTTTCTCTCAAGAGCTTCATAATCATAAACCCAGTTCTGTCCATATTGAGCCGCTAAAACTTTTCCCTCTGCAGTAGCGAGAAATCCGGTAGTTTCAGGAGAGCCTGTGGATCTCCAAACGCTTACCGCATTTTTAGCGTTAAATAAGTTATTAACCCAAACATAGGGAGTTATACCTAAGTCATTTCCGATAGCAAATGTTTTTTCGACTTTGAAATCAACTGTCATTGAACCGGGACCGTATCGTGAGTTAATATATCCCTTTGTATCTCCCCAGTTACTTGAACCGCTTAATAGATTTTGCGTCTCAAGAGGCGTATAAGGTCTTCCGCTGTTAAACGAAATAAGCATATCCGCAGACAACATTTCAAACAAACCGCTTTCGCCTTTAGGGATAAAGAAGCTCAAATTAACAACGCCCGTGTGTCTTTGGTCAAAGTCCAAAGGAGCGATTACTTTCGGCAGTCCATCAGTCTCCGTATTACGAAAAGCGGCAATATAAGACGAACTCTGCGAAGAACCTGTTCCTTCGGCAAAAGAGTAAGTATAATTTATTGAAGCCGAGAAATAACTTATTCTCGGAATATCCAACGTAAAGGCTAATCCTCTAATCGTACCGAAGTCTGTATTAGCATGCGGGAAGTAACGCAAATTTTCGCCTCCCGGTTGTCTCTGATAATACTTAACCGTAACATTTTCCAATCCTTTGGTATTCTTATAAAACGCAGTAATATTTAACGCAGCTTCGTTATCGCCTAATACTTGTCTGAAACCAATTTCGTACTGAGTCGTTTTCTCGCTTTTCAAATATCCATCGTCTGCGGAAAAATCACTTGTTTGTTTTAGTAATAAGAGATCCGATTCAAATGGATAAAGATCAATTAATCTTGGAGACTGAATAAATCTGCCGTATTGTGCATGAAAAACCGTTGTTTCCGTTACAGGAAATCCCAACCCGATTCGAGGAGAAAAATAAAGCTCCGGATCTTTAATTTTCAGATCGCCATTATCAAGATTATTGGGATCTGTACCGCCGGCATAGGGAAGTTCCGGATTTTTAAGAATACGAGCCTGAGAATCGAAGTAATCCATACGAATACCGAGATTAAGCACTAAATCCTCCAACTCATATCTATCTTGAATATATCCGTAAATAAAAGTAGGCTTCTGTGCGCCTACAATTCCGGTACTGTCGTCGGTTTCATTGCCAAAAACATCATAACCATAATAGGCAGGTCTTTGTCGCGCATATCTTATTTGTTTCGAAACCGCAGGGTAAAAATGAAATGTAGAATCGCTCCCGTCGCTTCCCTGTATATAATCAAATCTATCTCTAATATCTTGAGCAATTCCTAACGGGCGAATAGTATAGTATCTCATAATACTGTAATTAGCACCGAACCCCGCTTCGAAAAGGTGTTTATCCAGCTGAGCCGTAAAGTTAGCGTCAATAGAAAATGTTTTAGTCTTATATTTCCTAAATCTATTATAAACAGCTCCTTTATCGGCAAACATCCCGAGAGAATCCCTATATAGTTCACTTTGATCTCCTTGTTTAGGAATATACGGATTTGTCAATGTATCCCCATAAGCATCCAAATTATCAAAGAAAACACCGTCACCAAAAGCGTCGTAATTAGATCTGTAACCAAGAGTTACATTCCAAAATGAGTTTTCGGAAACATTTTGAGTTATCTGAGAGGTAAACGATAAATTGTTTCCTATACGTTTTCTATTATGCTCAGAGTTATTTTTTGCATAATTATATATAAAATCTCTACGGTCGTAACTGTTATAAATACCGCTTAATCTCATTGTAATGCCATTACACAAATTATGGTACGTTTTCGCTGAAAGTTTCCAAGTTCCCTCATTATTATTCGGTAAATAAGGCATAGATTTTCCTATTGATTGGAAATTAATGCCTTGAGCCGAAGGGGAATGATCTTTAAACCAACCTCTTTCAACAGAGATAAAAAACGTATTTTTGGTTTCGCCAGGAACAATAGGACCGCTTAATGTTCCGGTATAGAGGTTATATCCGTAATCATCCGTAAAGGAAGATGTTAATCCGTCCAAGTGAATTCTGTAGTAAGGAGAACCGGATTTAGTCGTAATATTAATAATACCGGACTGAGCTTGACCGTATTTGGCTTCGTAACCGCCAACCTGGAAAGAAATCTGCTCGATAGCGGCGTTACTTAAAACCGCATTGTTACTTCCGAACAACGGGTCGTTCTGAACAACGCCGTCAACAATGTAAACAACTTCGCCGCCGCGTCCGCCGCGAACGTTCAAGGTTGCGTTTCCGTCAACGCCCCCGGATCCTTCGGCTTTTACAACTCCGGCTTGCAATGAAGCCAAGTTGGAAACGCCCTTTACAGGCAACCGGTTGATGCTTTCGGAATCAATTACTTTTACCGTGTTTGTCGCTTTTGCTTCAAACAATCTGTTATCGGTTACAACAACTTCCTGCAAATCAACGCCGGCTTTTAACTTAACGTTTAATTCGTAAGTAACGCCTGGGATAATGCGAACGTTGTTTACAACTTTATCTTGGTAACCGACAAAACTGAACTTTACGGAATAGGTGCCGGGAGTAATATTAAGGATTTTAT
>JALWEC010000301.1 GCA_027036655.1 Melioribacteraceae bacterium | reverse complement strand
CAATTATGTATCTTCGTTGTAGAAACATCTTAGGAGTATTCTTATGCGTGTTACAGTTCAAAAATGGGGAACCAGTTTAGCTTTGAGGATTCCCAAAGCGTTTGCTTCTCAAACAAAAATTCGAGAAAATAAATTCGTAGATCTTACTTTAGAAGGTGGCAGAATTTTCATTGAACCTTCAAAAGATAAGCTCACTCTAAAAGATTTGGTTGACAAGATTGACGAATCAAATTTGCACGGAGAGTTTGACTTTGGTGAACCAGTTGGGAATGAAAAGTGGTAAAATTCAAATATTATGTTCCGGATACTTGCGATATAGTATGGCTGAATTTTAATCCGCAAACAGGTCATGAACAATCCGGAAGAAGACCGGCAGTTGTGATATCGCCCAAAATTTATAACGAAAAATCAAGATTAGCATTATTTTTGCCAATTACTAATCAAGAAAAAGGTTATCCGTTTGAAATAAAAATCCCATCCGGATTAAAAGTGCAAGGCGTCATTTTATCTGACCAAATAAAAAGTCTTGATTGGAATCATCGAGAAGCTCAGTTTGCTTGTAAATTACCCAAAGACGTATTGAACAAAGCTCTAAATAAAATTACTGTATTACTTAATCTGTAAGTTGGCAACTAATCCGCTTTTCACCATCATTAAAGTGTACTTATGAACAAAAAGATTGACAGAAAAAAAGTAATTGAGGGAGCGTTAGCAATTCTTTCTTTATCGCTGCATTCCGAAAACCGAGTTTGGAAAAATATTGATTGGGATATACTGGATGAGTTGTATAAACGTGGTTGGATTTCTAACCCTACAACAAAAGCAAAATCAGTAGTTTTAACTGAAAAAGGACTTAGTTTTGCAGAAGAATTTTTGGAAAAATATTTTGGAAAAAGCAAAGACAAATCAAAGACAGATATTTCGGTAAGAGACAAATATAAAACTCAAAAAATAAAAGATGACATTCTTAGAAATTCACATATTATTCGGTGCACATCAAAATTGTTAAAAGAACTGAAAATTAAGCCGGTTGAGTTAGAAAATGATAAAATTAATCCATTAAGAGAATGGCACGCAAACATAATTACAGTTCAGCGTAAAAGATGTATTATATTCACACACTCAATGAGTCTTTATTCATTTATTATTTATGGAGTTAAAAAGAAAGAACTGGATAATCTCTCAAAAGAATTTGAGAAACATCTTGCTGCAAATTTATCTGCCGACCAAATAGAGAGCATAAAAATTATTGGAGATAGTCATGCTGATACAAATTTAGTTTATGCGAAAACAAATAATAGAAGCGTACTGGGTTCAATGAATGATATAGCTTATCAAATTAAAATGACAATTTACAGTTGGCCGAAAACAAAAAAAATCGATTCTATCAGAATCAGTCAATATTTAAATAAAATTCCAATGGGCGCACTGAATTATGGATTTCCCGATAGGGAGTTGAAAAAGTTATTGAGTTATAGCCAACATTACAAAGCGTCGATTTAGTACCTCTCAAAATAACTGCGGAAGAGACAACTTAACAGCTCCCTAAAAACAACGAATCAAATCTGAGAAAAATTTTCCCAATTCAATTTCATAAGCGAACAATTTTTCATAATATTAAAATTAGATTTTTTTATTATGAGGAAAATATTATGAGAAATTTATTGGTTTTGTTCTTTTTAATCTCCATATCTTTTGTTTCCGCTCAGACAAGCGTCTCCGGAAACCAGTCGGGCGTATGGTCGAAAGCTTCCTCGCCCTACATTGTTACCGGAAACATTACTGTTCCGTACGGCGACACATTATTTGTTAAAGCGGGAGTTAAAATAAGTTTTTCGGATTACTTCAAATTTACCGTAAAAGGAGTTTTGCTCGCCCACGGCGAGGTCTCCGATTCAATTCTTTTTACAAACAACAATCATTCCGTAGGTTGGGGAGGCTTGCGTTTTGAAAATTCAAGCGGCGTAAGCGTTCTGGAATTCTGCCGTTTGGAATACGGGAAAACCGCGGCTTCGGCTTATCCCGATAATCACGGCGGCGCGGCGGCGCTTATTAATACGGACGTAAAGTTTTCCCATTGTTTGTTTCTAAGCAACGACGCCACCGGCGACAGCGACGGAATGGGCGGAGCAATTTATGCAATTAACGCCGGAAGCGATACCCGTTTCAGCAACTCCGTTTTTATGAACAACCACGCTTACGGAGAAGGAGGCGCGATTAAATTTTCAGCGGGAGTTAAGCCGGCAATTGACAGCTGCTCTTTTATCGGAAATAACTGTCTATACGGCGGCGGAGCAATTTCGTTCTATTCGACAACTCTTCCAAAAATAACTAATACCGTTTTTGCAGACAATTACACCGAATACTCAAACGGCGGCGCGGTTAATACTCTCGGGGCGGGGAACACTCCGGCATTCGGTAATTGCGTCTTTTACGGAAATGAAGCGCGCCACGGAGACGGCGGAGCAATTAACCTCGCTTACGCTCAGGCAACATTCGTAAACACAATCATCTACAACAATAACGGAATGTACAGCGACAATCTCAATCTCGATTTTGACGGATACGCCGACATTTATTATTCCGATGCAGCGCTTCCGGACGGAGCGACCGGGAGCAATAATTTCTACGCCGATCCGCAATTTTCGGACGTGGATAATCTTGATTTTTCGCTTACTCCGCATTCCCCTTGTATTGACGCGGGCACAAATATTTTCCTTGTCGGAAGCGATACTCTAGTAAACATCACAAACTATTACGGAACAAATCCAGATGTGGGCGCTTATGAATATTTTCCTCCGCAAGGCGTAAATAACGAAGCGCCGTTGGCTTTTTCGCTTAAACAAAATTACCCCAACCCTGTAAGTAAAAATTCTACGGCAAACTCCGCTACTATCATCGAGTATTCCATTCCCGCCATTGCCAACGGAACGGAACGGCAAAGCCATGTATCGCTCACAGTATATGATTTGCTCGGTCGAGAAATTGCAGAGCTTTTTAACGGCTATCAAACGTCGGGAACTCATAAAGCGGTTTTTGATGCGGAAAAATTACCTGCCGGTATCTACATTTACAGATTACAGGTTGGAAAACTTTCCGCGACAAAAAAAATGATTTTGCTGAAGTAAAATTTGTCTTAATTATTTTCGACAATTTTTGCAAACTTGAT
>JALWEC010000300.1 GCA_027036655.1 Melioribacteraceae bacterium | reverse complement strand
CAAGTGAGACGCGGATTATTCCGCGTCTCTTTTTTTATATTTTTCGGTTAAAAAATTTTTTCTATGCACCCTCCTATTTAAGATATTATTAATCCAAAATATATGTAACACAATTCGGTTCTTATTTTTTTCCTAAATTATGAAGATGAACAAGCCGTAACCCAAAAGGGGGTGAAAAGCGGGAAAAAGGTTCAAAGGTTTTTCGTTATGAAAAATTAATCCCAAAATTGTCATTAGACCAAAAATTTCTAATGATAATTTTGGATAAAATTTGCTTGATTTACACAAATAACCGAAACAGAGTTTGTTCTCACCCACATTTGGCGGAGCTATGATAACCCGCGTTTGCCGAATCGGCAAATTGCATATAACCGACATAAAAGCAATAGATTTCCTGAAAACTATAAGTTCCGAAACTTCCGCTTGCGGAGCTGTTATTGTGAATATAGCGTTCTTGAACATAAAGCGCGTCGTTGCTGCTGTATGCGTTGTGTATTGTTTTTCTTTCGTTGATATTAAAAGTTACCGTTGCCGAGGAAATGATTCCTGTGTATTCATCATAAAAATCACCGAAGGCATAGCCGCTTCCTACTTCGAGATGTTTAAAACCGTAAGTTGAAATGTTCGTTGTTACTGAATTTCCGTTATATTCCGTATCGCCGGTAATTGTCCGGTTCCATTCAGTATTATCCCCATTGGGACCCGTCTGGCTTTGTACTCTTAAATTTAATGAACCGTTTACGACGGAGTCCATGACATGATTATCAATAAAATCCTCGGCATCGCCTTTTGTATAACCGATTACGGTTGTAAATGTGAAACTGCTCGATTTATCGTTTGCAAATACCGAGTTTGTTACTTCATCAATATCATTTTTCGCGATGAAATAAAACTGCCCGATTGAAGTGTGTAGATATAAACACCGCTCGGTAAATCTTTAGCGTTAAAAGTTACTCTGTACTTACCAGGCATTTCCCTTTTATTTACAAGTACCGCAACCTGCCGTCCGAGAATATCATAAACTTTAAGACTAACATGCCTATCGCCAAAATCCGCCGAGCCTGAAGCCGCCGGGATTGAATACTCAATAGTTGTTGAAGGCGAACCTTGCGAAGCTCCTTTTGAAAACGGATTCGGGTAGTTCTGAGAAAGTTGATACTTACTCGGTTTAATTTCTTCATCATCAGCGCCGGTAGTTGTGCTTGTAATTTTAACATTATCAATCGCAACCAAATCTCCGTTATTTCCGACGTACTGCCAAGTAAGCACAACATTGGACGAATTAGCCCAGCCGCTTAAATCGAGATTTATTTCTCTCCAAATCCAGCCTAGTCCGTCATTCTGTGCCTCCCAAATATTAGTCCAATTACTTCCACCGTCATTCGAGATATATAATTTAATTGTTGCAGCATTCAGCCAGTCAGTGCTGTGCCCAACCCAAAAATCGAGACTTACCGTTCCTTGAGGGAATTGCATCACCGGAGTAATAAGCCACTCGTTTTGATCGGCTGCAACCCAAGGACAAACCGCAGAGGCAACATTTGTCGGGTCAATAGTGGAAAAAGAATTATTCGAGGGATTTCCCTGCATCCAGGTATTTGAACTGTTTGATATCGATTGTGTCCACCCGGAAGGAGGAAATTGGTTTCCGTCGAAGTTTTCGGATAAAAGAGTTTCGGTTCCACCCCCTCCGCCGCTTCCAACTGCTTGTACGGCAGCGTAAGCGTCAACTTTTCCGGATCCGAAGTTATTATTGGGCAGCGTTCCGGTATGGCTATCGCTTCGCGCTGTAGAGGTTAATGCTGCTAACGCGGAAGCGTAATCGAGATTCGGATTTTTTTGAAGCATCAGCGCCACAACTCCGGTAATGTGAGGAGTCGCCATTGAAGTTCCCTGCATTATCTGAAATTTATTTCCGGGTAAAATATTTGATTCTTCCGCTCCTACTCCGACAGTTAAAAATCCGGAGAGAGCCGCTGCTATTGCTTGACCCGGGGCAGAGATATCAGGCTTAATTCTTCCGTCTCGCGAAGGACCGCGCGAAGAGAAAGTTGAAATATCTCCGAGTTCGCCGTTGCTGTAACAATACTGATTCCCGTCGGCGCTTGTCCAGCATTTCTTTGTCATGTAAGATCCAACACAAATAACTTTCTGCGCTGTTGAAGGCATACCTACGGATTTATCATTATTCCCGGCATGAAAACCGTTGGGAATATCTTCATAATCCGAGAAATGCCCGCCGGCAACTACCCACGCGTCAAATGTTCCGCTTCCGTACATGTAAATTCCCCAGAAAACTCCGCTTAAATTATATTGCCCGTTATGACTGTCAAGTGCATAAACAACTCTATGTGCGCCGTTGTTAGGGTCTTGCGTAGTTGTAGCGTCTATTGTGTAATATCCGTAAGTAGTTCCGTTGGCGGTAAATGGCTGATTAGACACAGACTGTCCGGGAGGAACGGCGTCGGTATAGCCAATCATATTACCCTGCTGGTCGTAAGCAACCAATCCGAAAGATATGTTGCCGGTTTGGTACCAAATATCAACATATAAAACAGAGGCCCCCTGATTAGCTACAATTAGCGTTTGCTGTGCCTGAGTAATATCTGAACCCATGGCGGCGTAACCGGCGTGAATCAAATCGCCTCCTTCGTTGCCTGCTGCGGCAACTATTATTTTTCCAGCGCCCGTCATATTACTGAGGGCTTGTTCATAAAGACTTGTACCATCATGAGGTCCGTAATGCCCGCCGAGACTTAAGTTTATTGCACACGGTTTTCCCATTGCCTGAGCTTTTGAAAAAATATAATTACATCCGTCAATCACGTCGTTATCAGCAAAACCGGGACCGCTTCTGAATCCTTTAACAAAAACAATATCAGCTCCCGGAGCAATGCCGTGATACTTATTTGAGTAGGAATCGTATCCGGCAACAGTCGAGGAAACGTGCGTTCCGTGTCCGTGTCCGTCGTTACCGTCAACTTCGCCGCAGTTTCCCGCGTCTATTTGGGATTTTGTATATTCCGTTCCGTAGCTGTATCCTGTCGGATGTCCGCTGCTTCCCGATTGATCCCAAAGGTATTGAATTCTTGTTCCGGAAGAATTACTGAAAACCGGATGAGTCCAATCAATTCCGCTATCCAATATTCCCGCCACAACGCCGGCGCCGTTAATCCCTAAGTC
>JALWEC010000299.1 GCA_027036655.1 Melioribacteraceae bacterium | reverse complement strand
CATCGGCAGAACAGATTTGTGGGGCGGGGATTTGGATGTGCTTATAAACTCAATTGAAGATAAACTTTTTACTCTTCCCGATGAAACGGTTATTTATTCGGGGCACGGAAATAAAACGACAATTGAACATGAAAAGGATTTTAATCCGTTTATTTAAAAACGATATTAGGAATTGCGGCTTCGCTTAGGCGAACGAGACGGCGTTAAAAAAACAAGCCGTCATAGCGAGGCAAACTCACCGGAATTCAACCTTAGCAGTTAAACCGTTGTTAAACATTCAGCAACTGCGTATTTTCTAGTGAGATTGCCACGTCGCTGCGCTCCTCGCAATGACGAGACGGCGCTAAAAAACAAGCGTCCGCCCCGACGGACGAGACGGTTCAATAGATAGATTCGTTTATAGAAATTTTATCCCGTTATATGCCTTGAAATAACAAGCCGTTGAATCTCGGATGTTCCTTCGCCAATTTGCAGAAGTCTCTGGTCGCGGTAGAAACGCTCGATATCGTATTCCTTCATTAAACCGTATCCGCCGTGAATCTGAACGGCGTCGTCCGCGACTTCTTTTGCAACTTCGCTACAGTAAAGTTTCGCCATCGCGGCTTCTTTAGCAAAGGGTTTTCCCGTATCCTTGAGCCAGCATGCTTTGTAGAGCAGATTGCGAGCAAGTTCAACCTTAAGCGCCATGTCCGCCAACTTGAAAGCAATTGTCTGAAACTTAACAATCGGACGTCCGAACTGAACTCTTTCCTGCGCATGCTTCAAAGCCATTTCATAAGCGCCCTGCGCCAATCCCAAACCCATTGCTCCGATTGAAAGCCGACCGTTATCGAGAGTGCTCAGCATAATCTTTGAACCTTGTCCCATTGCGCCAAGCAGATTTTCCTCCGGAACGACGCAGTCGTCAAAGTAAAGTTCAGAGGTAACCGAAGCGCGCCACATCATTTTTCCGTGCATTGTTTTTGCGGTAAATCCGGGCGTTCCGGTTTCGACGATTATTGTTGAATATTCCTTCCGGTCGCCGTTCATTCCCGTAATCGCTTGGACCGTAACGCCGAGAGATAAATCGGAGGAACCGTTTGTAATAAAAATTTTGGAACCGTTTATTTTCCATTTCCCGTTTTCAAGAGTTGCGTTGGTTTTTGTGCCGCGGGAATCGGAACCGGCATTCGGTTCGGTTAATCCAAACGCCCAGAGGTGTTCTCCCGTGGTAAGTTTCGGTAAATATTTCTGCTTCTGTTCTTCGGTGCCGTAATAATACAACGGTCCGATGCCTAATGAATTATGCGCCGCAAGCGTTGCAGCGTGCGAGCCGTCTATGCGCGCCAGCTCTTCAACAGCGATTATATAAGAGAGCGTATCGGAACCAATTCCGCCGTATTTCTCCGGAAGGTACATTCCGAATAGTCCTAAATCTCCCATTCTTTTGGTAAGCTCGGGAGAAAACTCTTCCTTTTCGTCAAGCTCCTTCGCTTTCGGCTTTATTTCTTGTTCAGCAAAATCTCGCACGGTTTCTCTAATTGCATTCTGCTCGTCTGTGAAATTGAAATCCATTAGTTACCTCTGTTTTTTTTCTTTTCTTCATATTCGCGTTTTTTCTTTTTTGCAATTCCCAAACGCTTGTATTTATTCCTTTTTGCAGCCGCTATTATATATATCAATATTGTCCCTAAAATAAAACTTATAATTAAGTAGAGTAATAGTGGCGTTTTTTTATTAGCTCTTTCCAGCCAATCGCTGTTTAAGTTTTGCATCGACGTGATATCGTCTGCGGAAATAAAGCCGTTCTGTTCAAGAATCGGCGCCCAATTTTTTAAGAACTCCCGATTCCACAGTGTATCCGCAAAAACCTTGTAATTATGAAGACGTTCATAGTGAGAGCCTGCTTCGATGCTTTTCTTTTCCGCATAGTCAAATAGAGACTGGAGTAAATCGTCAAAGGTTTCGGCGGAATCGAGCTTAACTTTATGCTCGGCAAAAATCTCGTAAAGCCGAGCCGTAAGAGATTTATCAATTTGTTTTTTCCAGCGAGCGCTCAGCTGATTTACATTTTTCTTAAAGTTTGTAATATCGGCATTTTCCCCGAGTAACTGTTTCCATACGGCATCCGGAATTTTATTGAAACTTTCATCAAAAAGTTTTTGCTCCTTTATTATTTCGTCATATTCGTGCGGACTTATTTCCTTTTGAATTGTTAAATAACTGATATTGTCGTTCAGCAGAGTAATCATCTGTCCGATAAGATTATCTCCGTTAATTTTGATGTAATTTGAAGTTCCTTCGAGTTCCGGCTCTGTAGCAGTTCTGTTTTTAACGAGAAGAAGAGTATCGAGCAAACCTGTGATTAGATTGTTTCTGTCATTCAGGTTTTTTTGCATATCGGCTATTTGTCGCTTTAGTAATTTTTCCCTTTCACTCTTGATGATTAAAGCATTGTTTAACGAATCAATTGTTTTTACGGACTTGTAATATCCTGAAGAAAGGGCATTTATGGAGCGTTCAAGTTTGCTTACTTGATTTTTTAGTTTAGCGGTTTTGGTGTAAAGTTTTATTTCTTTCTCTTTGTCGGATACTTTTCTTTTCAGCTTTTCTATTATCGAATCGAAGTTATCGGGATAAAGAGCTTTATCCAAAAAGTTCTGCCGCATTTTGTGATATGTATAAAAACCGACAATATCTTCGGATATTTTTTTTAGAGCATCTTCGGTTTTTGCTTTTTTTATTTTAAGCTCAATTTTTTTTACGCCTTTCTTAAATTCCTGTAAATATATATAATCGGATTGACCTAATATCGGAAGAGTAAAGGAGAGAAGTAGAAGCAGCAGCAGCGATTTTTTCAGCATTATAAAATTCCGTCTTTATTTATTTTTAATCTTTTTTCCCCGTTATTCAAAAGAAGTTCAATGTAGTTGCCTCGTTGATTCATTGCCGGGGAAACCATTCCTTTTTTATTAATAAAAATCTCATTTACTACTTTCATTTCGGAATCTTCGGGAACAAGCACATAAACATTTTTAAACATTTCCCCGGTAAGATAATAGTATCCTCTGTTGTCTC
Source organism: Melioribacteraceae bacterium (assembly GCA_027036655.1). Lineage (GTDB taxonomy): Bacteria > Bacteroidota > Ignavibacteria > Ignavibacteriales > Melioribacteraceae > WGAL01. The sequence goes on along the minus strand of JALWEC010000299.1, from coordinate 127 downwards.
TGATAAAACGGACTTGGTGTGAAACAGGGGAATTGTTGTTTATCAAATTTTCCTTTTCAAAGATATTTTTAACGTTCATTGAAATCGAATAGCGGGGGAATGTAATGTTAAAGTCGGAAGCGATTAT
>JALWEC010000298.1 GCA_027036655.1 Melioribacteraceae bacterium | reverse complement strand
GGTAAAATTACGCCGAAAGGGGAAAGCGATCCTACTCCCGAAGAAAAACTGCTGAAAGCGATTTTCGGCGATAAAGCGGGCGACGTGAAGGACGCATCTAAAAAGGCGCCTCCCGGATTGCACGGAATCGTACTTAAAACGCGACTTTTCAGCCGTAAAACAAAAGATCCGGAAACTAAGAAACGCGAGAAAAAACAGCTTGAAGAACTTGATCGTAAATTTGAGAAATCAAAAGAAGAATACTACGATAAACTGGTTCAGAAGCTGTACAAACTTACTTTGGGTAAAACGACCAACGGAATTCACGATCTTGACGGTTCGGTTGTAATTAAAAGCGGAACCAAGATTAAGGAAGGCGTTTTTGAATCCCTTGAAGACGTTACAAAATTAGATTACAGAACCGAATGGTTCGATGACGAAAAGACAAACGAATACATTACTAAATTATATCGCAGTTATTATGTTTCTTTCGCCGAAATGCATGAAACTTACAAACGCGACAAACTGAATATCATCGGCGGCGATGATTTACCCCCGGGAATCGTTCAGCTTGCTAAAGTTTATGTTGCCAAAAAACGTAAACTGCAGGTTGGAGATAAGATGGCGGGTCGCCACGGAAACAAAGGCGTTGTCGCCAAAGTTGTACCGGTTGAAGATATGCCCTTTACCGAAGATGGAACTCCGGTGGATATCATTCTTAATCCGCTTGGCGTACCTTCCCGTATGAATATCGGGCAGATTTACGAAACCGTGCTCGGCTGGGTCGGAAAACGCTTGGGTTATAAATTTGAAACCCCTGTGTTCGACGGCGCTAAATTCCACGAAATCGAGGAATGGATTAAAGAAGCCGAAATCGGAGAAGGAAGTAAATCCACCCTTTACAACGGATTAACCGGTGAGAAATTCCATCAGAAAGTTATGACCGGATACATTTACATGCTTAAACTCGGTCATATGATTGATGATAAACTTCATGCGCGTTCAACAGGTCCTTATTCGTTAATTACTCAGCAGCCATTGGGCGGTAAGGCGCAATTCGGCGGTCAGAGATTCGGAGAAATGGAAGTGTGGGCTTTGGAAGGTTACGGAGCATCGCATATTCTTCAGGAAATCTTAACCGTTAAAAGCGACGACGTTCAGGGAAGAGCTAAGATTTACGAAGCTATTGTTAAGGGAGATAATATCTCCGAACCCGGCATTCCTGAATCATTTAACGTTCTGATAAAAGAACTTCAGGGATTAGGACTTGAAATTAAACTTAATTAAGAATTTTTCTACAAGGAGATAAATCTATGCGATTCGGAGCGCAAGAAAGAAAAGTAAAAGATATAAAAAGCATTACGATCAGCTTGGCGAGTCCCGACGATATTTTGTCGCGTTCGCACGGCGAAGTAACAAAGCCCGAAACGATAAATTATAGATCATTTCGTCCGGAAAAAGACGGTTTGTTTTGTGAAAAAATATTCGGACCGGTAAAAGACTGGGAATGCGCGTGCGGTAAATATAAAGGCATCCGTTACAAAGGAATTGTTTGTGACAGATGCGGCGTTGAAGTTACCCAAAAAAGCGTTCGCCGCGAAAGAATGGGACATATTGAATTAGCGGTTCCGGTAGTTCACATTTGGTTTTTTAAAGCTCTTCCTTCCAAAATCGGGAATATCATCGGCTTAAAAACCAAAGAACTTGAAAAAGTAATTTATTATGAATCATATATAGTTATTAATCCCGGTCCGACAGGTCTTAAGAAAAAAGATTTGCTTTCCGAGGATCAATATTACGAAATCTTAATGTCGCTTCCACAGGAAAACGAAACCCTCGAAGACGACGATCCCAACAAATTTGTCGCAAAAATCGGCGGCGATGCGGTTCGCACGCTTCTTAAAGAATCCGATGTCGAGGCTCTATTCCACGAGTTGAAAAGCCGTTTGGCTGAAGAAACATCGCAGCAGAAAAGAGCCGATTTGCTGAAGCGCTTGAGAGTTCTCGAAGCTTTTCGCGAGAAACCGGGCAAAGTTCCGAATAAGCCGGAATGGATGGTGATGAGCATTATTCCCGTAATTCCGCCGGAATTAAGACCTTTGGTGCCTCTCGAAGGCGGAAAGTTTGCAACAAGCGATTTAAACGATTTGTACAGACGCGTTATTATCCGCAATAACAGATTGAAGAGATTAATCGATATTAAGGCGCCGGAAGTAATTCTTCGAAATGAGAAAAGAATGCTTCAGGAAGCCGTTGACGCGTTGTTTGATAACTCCCGCCGTTCAAGCGCGGTTCGCAGCGACGGAAACCGTCCGCTGAAATCGTTATCCGATATGTTGAAAGGAAAACAGGGAAGATTCAGACAAAACCTTCTCGGTAAGCGCGTCGATTATTCCGGACGTTCGGTAATCGTCGTTGGCCCGGAGCTGAAATTGCACGAATGCGGTTTGCCGAAAGATATGGCGGTTGAGCTTTACAAACCTTTTATCATCAGAAAATTGATCGAAAGAGGTTATTATAAAACTGTAAAAAGCGCAAGAAAAGCCGTTGATCGTAAGGAAGACGTTATTTGGGAAATCCTCGAAAAATTAATCGAAGGACATCCCGTTATGCTTAACCGCGCCCCTACGCTTCACAGATTGGGAATTCAAGCTTTTCAGCCGAAACTTATCGACAGTAAAGCCATTCAGCTTCATCCGATGGTTTGTACCGCGTTCAACGCCGACTTTGACGGCGACCAGATGGCGGTTCACCTTCCACTTTCTTTCGAAGCGCAGTTGGAAGCCACTCTTTTGATGCTTTCAAGTCAAAACATTCTTTCGCCTCAAAACGGAAACCCGATTGTCGTTCCTACTCAGGATATTATCCTTGGAATTTACTATCTGACGAAAGTTAACGACGGCGAACTCGGCGAAGGAATGATATTCAGCGACAAACATGAAGTGCTGCTTGCTTACGACGAAGAAAGAGTATCGCTGCACGCAAAAATAAAAGTCCGCATTGACGGAAAAATAATTGACACAACGCCGGGTAGAGTTATCTTTAACCGCATTGTTCCCGAAGAGATTGGGTTTATCAATGAACTTTTGGTTAAGAAAAACTTTAGCGGATTGATTTATAAATTATTTACCAAACTCGGTAACGAAAGAACAGCCAAATTCCTTGACGATTTGAAAGATTTGGGCTACGCATATTCGACTAAAGCCGGTATTTCCATCAGTTTTAGCGATATGATTGTTCCTTCCGTAAAAGAAAAACTTATTAAGGAATCGAACGAGGAAGTCAGTAAAATCTTTGACGAATACGAACAAGGTTTGATTACCGACACCGAACGTTACAACAAAATTATTGACGTTTGGACATACACCACTAACGACATTGCCAAAGCCCTGATGTTGGAACTTAAAAAAGACAGAAACGGATTTAATCCGCTTCACATGATGGTTGATTCCGGCGCAAGAGGCTCGCAGGAGCAGGTTCGTCAGTTGGCGGGTATGCGCGGATTGATGCAGAAACCTCAGAAAAACCTTTCGGGGCAATCGGGCGCAATTATCGAAAATCCGATTATTGCTAACTTCAAGGAAGGTCTTTCCGTTTTGGAATACTTTATTTCCACTCACGGCGCGCGTAAAGGTTTGGCGGATACGGCTCTTAAAACAGCCGACGCCGGTTACCTTACGAGAAGACTGACCGACGTTGCGCAGGATGTAATTGTATCCGAAGAAGATTGTGGTACGATTCGCGGCGTTTACATTAAAGCGTTAAAAGATGGCGAACACGAAAGAGAGCCGCTTGCCGAACGTATTACGGGACGCGTTGCTCAGGAAGATGTTTACGATCCTAAGACCGACGAAATTTATGTTGAAGCCGGCGAGTTGATTACCGAAGAGATTGCCGAAAGAATCGACGATGCAAATATCGATTCCGTATTGATAAGAACCGTTTTAACTTGCGAAGCTGAACACGGAATTTGCGCTAAGTGCTACGGACGTAACCTTACGACCGGAAAACTTGTGGAAATCGGCGAGGCAGTGGGAATCGTGGCGGCGCAGTCAATCGGCGAGCCGGGAACGCAGCTTACTCTTAGAACTTTCCACTTGGGCGGTACTTCATCGCATATTGCAAGTCAATCTCAGGTTGAATCTTCCGTCGAAGGATTTGTTCAGTTTGAAAAAGTAAACTTCGTTGAAAATACCAAAACCGATATTTTCGGAGATACCACTACCGCAAAAGTAGTTATCGGCAGAAGAGGAGCTATTAATATTGTTGACTCCGATAATCGCCAGATTAAACGTTACGAAGTTCCTTACGGCGCGGAATTATTGGTAAGCGAAGGAGCAAAAGTTAAACCGAAACAGCCGTTATATACGCATGACCCGTATAACTCGGTAATCTTAACGGATATTTCCGGACGCGTAAAATTTGTTGATTTGGTGCCCGGAGTTTCTGTAAAAGATCTATCCGATGCGCAAACCGGTCACGTTCAGAAGGTTGTTACGGAATTTAAAGATAAGACTTTGACACCTTCGATTGTTATTGTAGCGGAAGACGGAACGGAAAAAGCATTCAACATGCCGATAGGAGCTTATCTTTCCGTTGACGAAGACGAAGTTGTTCAAGCCGGTACGGCTTTGGCAAAAATCTCGAAGGAAGCTAGCAAAACGCGGGATATTACGGGCGGTCTTCCGAGAGTAACGGAATTGTTCGAAGCGCGCAGTCCGCATGAAACGGCTGTTGTATCCGAAATTGAAGGTATTGTGAAGTTCGGAGCAAGAAAAAGAGGTTCGCGCGAAATTATCGTCGAATCGTTTGACGGCTCGATTCAGGAAGTTTACAGCGTTCCGATTGGTAAACATACTTTGGTGCAGGAAGGGGATGAAATTCCCGCCGGTGAAAAAATTACCGACGGTCCGATTAATCCTCACGATATTCTGAAAATCAAAGGAACGAACGCGGTTCAGGAATATCTTGTAAATGAGATTCAGGAAGTTTACCGCTTACAGGGCGTTAAGATTAACGATAAACACATCGAAGTTATCGTTAGACAGATGCTGAAAAAGGTTCGCGTGGTAAGCGCTGGCGATACGGATTTCATCGATGAAGATTTGGTTGACCGCGTTAAATTCAATCATGAGAACAACAGAGTTCAAAATATGGTTTACGTTCTCGACCCCGGCGACTCAGATTTACGTGTTGGTCAGTTGATTACTCGTGCAAAATACAGAGAAATCACAAATGACATGAAACGTAAAGAGAAAAAAGTTCCGGAAGTAAGAGACGCCGAACCGGCTACTTTCGATAACGTTTTGCTTGGAATTACGCAGGCGGCATTATCAACGGAAAGTTTCATCTCAGCTGCATCGTTCCAGGAAACCACTAAAGTTTTAACCAATGCGTCTATTCAGGCAAAGGTTGATAATCTGTTTGGTTTAAAAGAGAACGTTGTAATGGGACATTTGATTCCGGCGGGAACAGGATTAAAGAAATATAAGGACTTAATCATTGAATTGCCGGAAGAAGAAAAAGAAATTCTCGAAGGCGGAGAAGAGGGCAATGAAGACTCTCCCGAAGCTGAAGAGAAGTAATTTTTGGATTTTTAAATAACATAACTTGACAAAAACCCTCAATATAGATATATTGAGGGTCTGAAATTTTTGAAAGTGTTGGAGGAATAGTGCCTACAATTAATCAATTGGTAAGAAAAGGCCGTAAGAACATAACATACAAAAGTAAAGCTCCGGCTTTAGATGGAAATCCTCAGAAAAGAGGAGTTTGCACAAGAGTTTATACGACTACGCCGAAAAAACCTAACTCGGCTTTGAGAAAGGTTGCGAGAGTTAGATTAACAAACGGAATTGAAGTTACGGCTTATATTCCCGGCGAAGGTCATAATTTGCAAGAGCACTCAATCGTAATGATTAGAGGCGGAAGAGTAAAGGATTTACCTGGCGTTCGCTATCATATTATTCGCGGAACATTAGATACCGCAGGTGTTGCAGAGCGTAAACAGAGCAGATCAAAATACGGTACTAAGAAACCTAAGGCTAAATAAAAGTTATGAGAAAGAGAAGAGCAGAAAAACGATACATTAAACCGGACCCGAAATTCAATGATGTTTTGGTAGCAAAGTTTATTAATTACATCATGTGGGACGGTAAGAAAAACACAGCACGCGAAATTGTGTATGATAGTTTTGATATTATTGAGAAGAAAACTAAAAAGCCTGCTTTAGAAGTTTTTCAGAAGGCGGTACAAAATGTACAGCCCTTAGTTGAAGTAAGAAGTAGAAGAGTCGGAGGCGCAACTTATCAAGTTCCTATGGAAGTAAGACCGGACAGAAGAATAGCGCTTGCGTTCAGATGGATTAAAAATTACGCAAGAGATCGTAAAGATAAATCTATGGCTCAGAAATTAGCGGCTGAGTTATTAGCGGCATCTAATGGAGAAGGTTCATCAGTTAAGAAAAAAGAAGATACTCACAGAATGGCAGAAGCTAATAAGGCGTTTGCCCATTTCAGATGGTAATAGGAAGATATTAGGATTAGATGGCTAGGAAAAGAGTAGATATATCGAAAGTTAGAAACATCGGCATCATGGCGCACATCGATGCGGGTAAGACCACAACAACAGAGAGAGTTCTCTATTATACGGGGAAAACCCACCGCATTGGCGAAGTACATGACGGCGCTGCGACTATGGATTGGATGGAGCAGGAAAAAGAACGCGGAATTACTATCACAAGCGCGGCAACAACGGCTTATTGGAAAAACCACCAGATTAACATTATCGATACTCCCGGACACGTTGATTTTACGGTAGAGGTTGAAAGATCTCTTCGTGTATTGGACGGAGCGATTGCGTTATTCTGTGGCGTCGGCGGCGTTGAACCACAATCCGAAACTGTTTGGAGACAAGCCGATAAATATAAAGTTCCGAGAATCGCATTTGTTAATAAAATGGATAGAACCGGAGCGGATTTTTATGCGGTAGTTGATGCAATTAAAGATAGATTCGGAGCAAATGCCGTTCCTATCGCATTGCCTATCGGTTCGGGCGATTTATTTGCGGGCGTGATCGACTTGCTTGATATGCACGCAAGAATGTACAATGACGAAACGCTCGGGGCAACATTCGAAGATATTGAAATTCCCTCCGATTTGATGCCGATTGCCAATAAATACAGAACATTGATGCTTGAAGCTGTCTCCGATGTTGACGACACGCTTCTCGAAAAATATTTGGAAGGCGAAGAAATTACAAAGCAGGAAGTTGTACGCGTACTCCGTCAGGCAACTATCGAATTAAAGATAGTTCCTGTGCTGGTTGGTTCCGCGTTTAAGAACAAAGGCGTTCAGATGCTTCTTGACGGTGTAATTGATTTTCTTCCCTCGCCTATTGATGCGGGCAACGTTCCGGCAACGTTAGTTAAGACGGATGAAGAAATTGAAATTAAACCCGCTCTTGACGCTGACTTTACCGGACTGGCATTCAAAATTATGACTGACCCTTACGTCGGAAAATTAACTTACGTCAGGGTTTACAGCGGAATGCTGAAAGCAGGTTCTTACGTTTACAACTCCAATTCCGATAAAAAGGAAAGAATCGGAAGATTGCTGTTAATGCACGCCAATCACCGTGAGGATATGGACGAAGTAAGAACCGGAGATATTGTAGCGATTGTAGGATTAAAACATACTCGTACCGGCGATACATTGTGCGGTAATGAAAAACATGCGGTAATGCTTGAAAAAATGGCATTCCCTGAACCTGTTATCCAAATCGCAATTGAGCCTAAATCGAAGGCAGACCAAGATAAATTATCTGAAGCATTGGTTAAATTATCAGAAGAAGATCCGACATTTAAAGTAAAAGTTGATGATGAAACGGGTCAGACACTCATCAGCGGAATGGGCGAACTCCATCTTGAAATTTTGGTTGACAGAATGAAAAGAGAGTTCAAAGTTGAAGCTAATGTCGGACAACCTCAAGTTGCTTATCGCGAAACTATTACTAAAGCAGTTGATGCCGAAGGTAAATTTGTCAAACAATCCGGCGGGCGCGGAAAATACGGTCATGTTTTAATTAAAATGGAACCGAACGAAGCCGGAAAAGGATTTGAATTTGTCAACAACATTGTAGGCGGAGCAATTCCTAAAGAATATATCAATCCCGTTGCCAAAGGAATTGAAGAAGCAATGAAAAACGGCGTACTTGCCGGTTACCCAATGGTTGACATTAAAGTTACTTTATATGACGGTTCTTATCATGAAGTTGATTCGGATGAATTGTCATTTAAGGTTGCCGGTAGTATGGCATTCCAAAACGGAGCAAAAAAAGCAGCTCCCGTATTGTTGGAGCCAATTATGGCAGTGGAAGTTACAACACCGGAAGAATATCTCGGCGATGTTATGGGTGATTTGAACTCGAGAAGAGGAAAAATCGAAGGATTTACTCCGAGAAGAGACGCCCAAGTTATTAAAGCAATGGCTCCGTTATCCGAGATGTTTGGTTATGCAACAAGATTGCGCTCCATGACACAAGGAAGAGCGATATATTCAATGCAATTTGATCATTATGCGGCGGTTCCAAAATCCGTTGCGGATGAAATTATTAAATCTGATAAATAAACAAATAGAGAAAGTTATAAAAAAGTTAAAAGGAGAATTCAATGGCTAAAGAAAAATTTGATCGGAGTAAACCGCACGTTAATATCGGTACAATTGGTCACGTTGACCATGGTAAGACTACATTAACAGCCGCCATCACAATGGCTTTGGCAAAAAAAGGTTTATCTGAAGTAAGAACATTCGATTCTATTGATAACGCACCTGAAGAAAGAGAACGCGGTATCACAATTGCAACCGCTCACGTTGAGTATTCAACTGCAAATCGTCACTATGCGCACGTTGACTGCCCGGGTCACGCCGACTACGTTAAAAATATGATTACCGGCGCCGCTCAGATGGACGGAGCTATTTTGGTAGTTGCCGCCACAGACGGTCCTATGCCTCAGACGAGAGAGCACATTTTGTTGGCTCGCCAGGTTGGCGTTCCGAGAATCGTTGTATATTTGAATAAAATTGATATGATGGACGACGAAGAGTTAATCGAACTCGTTGAAATGGAATTAAGAGAATTGTTAGACGAATACGAATTCCCGGGAGATGAAATTCCGATTATTCGCGGTTCGGCTCTCAGAGCATTGGAAGCAGCATCTGACGAAAGCGTTCCTGCAGACGACCCGAGATTGGATTCAATCTGGCAGTTAATGGACGCAGTTGATTCATACGTTCCGCTTCCGGAAAGAGATATCGACAAACCTTTCTTGATGCCTGTTGAAGACGTCTTCTCAATCACCGGACGCGGTACTGTCGCAACCGGTAGAGTTGAAAGAGGCGAAGTAAAATTAGGTCAGGAAGTTGAGTTAATCGGACTCGGCGTTCACAAGAAAACTGTTGTTACCGGTATCGAAATGTTCCGTAAGGAATTGGATTCCGCAATGGCAGGCGACAATGCCGGTATCCTTATGAGAGGTATCGACAAAAAAGAAATTCAGAGAGGAATGGTTTTGGCACAGGTTGGTTCCATCACTCCTCACACTAAATTTGAAGGCGAAGTTTACATCTTGTCGAAAGACGAAGGTGGACGTCATACGCCTTTCTTTAACGGTTACAGACCTCAGTTCTATTTCAGAACAACCGACGTTACCGGTATAGTTGAATTGCCGGAAGGCACCGATATGGTTATGCCCGGCGATAATGTAAAACTTAAAGTTTCCTTGATTACCGAAATCGCTATGGAAGAAGGTTTGCGTTTTGCTATCCGTGAAGGCGGAAGAACAGTTGGCGCTGGCGTTGTAACGAAGATATTTGAATAAAAACTTCTTAACCGGGAAAGACATTGTTCTTTCCCGGCTAAATTTTAGGAGAAAAAAGTGGCTGGTCAGAAAATAAGAATTAAACTAAAATCGTACGATCATCAGTTGATTGACAAATCAACCGAGAAGATTATTAAAACCGTAAAAAGTACGGGAGCGGTAGTATCGGGCCCTATTCCGATGCCTACCAAAAGAAGTGTTTACACTGTTTTAAGATCTCCTCATGTTGATAAAAAGTCAAGAGAGCA
>JALWEC010000297.1 GCA_027036655.1 Melioribacteraceae bacterium | reverse complement strand
GGTGGGAGCCGTCCGAAATATCTCTAAATTCGGTATAATTACCGGTTTTGAGATTCTTCATTCCGCTTCGCTCCATTCAGAATGACATATATAGTAGGTTATGCAAAGCCTTCTAGAAGTTTATTTCCTAACCTGGACAAGCCAGTACCAAAAAGGTAGATAAGCTGAAAAGAATAATCTCTGAAACCCTTATCAACAAGGGACTTTAGAGTATTTGGAAAAATATTTTGCCACAAATAGCACGAATTTTCTGATAAGGGTCTAATGACAATTTCGGGATAAATATTTGTCTCAATTATTATTGATTTTAAACGAAAAACCTCAGAGGTTTTGAAAACCTCTGAGGTTTGGTAATGTCTATATTTCTAAATTCTTGAAGGTTTGGTAATGTTACTTCTTACTCTTACTCTTACTCTTACTTTCTTCTTTTCCTTTTGGATTTAATTTGTTTCTTATGATGCCGAAAGGCATTCTTTGATTTGAAGATTCTTTCGCGGAGTTTGTTTTTATTCCCGTTGAAATATGCTTCACCGTTATCAGAGGATTCCAAAATCCAAAGATTTTCGTTTCCGTAACATTTGATTGTGTGAGTTTTACCCGATTTTTCGGTTATAGTTAAAGACATAACGGGGGTTTTTGAAAGCGAATCGGGAAAATCATTTATGAAATTACTGCTGCTCAAGTTTTGTATGGATCTAAGGTATTTAACGGTTTCGGTTGAGTCTAATTTCACATTATTTACAAACCAATTATTGTTTTTTGCAGTGATTGTAAATGAGGAATCCGCCGGATAAATATATGAAAGTTTATCCCAATCTTTGTAATTCGATTTAAGCAGAGAGTTGTTCCTAAAGGAGTTAGGAGTTCTGTTAAATGTGGCTCCGAGAAAGCCTTCCGTAACGTAAGTCTCGTTTTCGTCATTGTTCCGCACGTAGGTGAAAATTTGATTCCGTCCTTTAAAATTTAATCTTCCGACTCTGAAATCAGCGACTAAATTGTTCCCGTCAAATACTTTCACGCGTGTGGAAGTTGAATCGACCTGAAACTTAATCCATTTATCAGGTTTCTTGGAGGCGAGTCTTACAATTTTAATCTCCTCGATAGTTTTTAATAATCCGTTAATTTTATCTTTCGGAACGGAAACTTTTTTCTCTTTGCCGATATAGACGAACCATTTTCCGTTCTCCTTTTGGAGTTTGGTCTCGGCGGACTTTTGACCTCTTTGTTTCGGCGTAATTACTATTTGCGTTACCGATGAAGTGTCAACATCAAACAATTTTGTTTTTAAATTCCTATCGGCTTTACCCGCGCCGAATAAAATTGTCAGTATCCATATCAGGAGTAAAACTCCAAATGTAATTCCGAGATATTTTAATAATTTATTATTCTTCATAATCCATAGCCGCTAATTTTTTTCTTAATTTCTTTTTAGTTTCAAATCTGAAAATGCCGTAAAGTATCAGCAGAATAATCGGAAGTAAGAAGTTGACATACTTAATAAGAGTTTTTGTGCTCTCCGATATGTTTTTATCAATCGGGCGGGAAGTAATCGCCTTTGTACGGAGCGCGTTTAGTCCCGTGTTGTCGGAAAGCCAGTCTATCGCATTTACCATAAGATTAATGTTGTCGGGCTGGAGTTTTTGCATCTGTTTGCCGCTTCCGTTTACAACAAAATCTCCGTCTCCGAAAACAACGAGTTTGGCTTTGGCGTTGCCGAGGATTTTGCCCGTTACGGAAATACCCAAAGTTTGATGCGGAATTGTGAAATCGGAACGTTTCCACTTACGAGTAACGTTAAAATATAGCGGAGGATTTTCGCTTCCCGAATGTTGCGAACTGAAAAGGAGCGGCGTAACTTTAACCGTTGTATCTACTTTGGAATAATCGATAGAGCTGACAAACGGAAACATCACCGATTCAAGCCCCGTTGTAATCGGATTATTTTTTGCAAAGTCTGTAACTACCGGCAGATAAGGGAATTGAACCGGAGTATTAATTCTGTACATTCCCTGCTGCTGTGTAACCATAATATTGCTGCACTGTTCGTCGATTACAAAATTCTGCTTAACATCGATTCCCAATTTGTTAAGCCAGCCGTTAAATCCGGTATTTACCGCAACTCCCCTCGCTTCGGTTAAAATTCCTTTCACGCGATTTAGCCCGAATAGAATTGTTCCTCCTCGTTTAACAAAATCGTCAAGATATTTCAGATACTCCGGTTTAATACTGTCAGCCGGAGCGATAATTGCGAGAGTCGAAATATCTTCCGGAACGCCGGAAGTATCTGTGAACGTAATTTCTTTCATATCGTGAGTAACCGAAAGAGCTTCCTTAAGTTGAAGCATTTCGTCCAAGCTTGGTTCGCCGTTTCCCTGTAGAAACGCGACGGTCGGTTTATCGGTAGTAGCAATTTTTTTAATTGAGGATGAAAGCAGATATTCAAGCGGTGAATCGGGACGGACAAGCGGAATGACATCGCTTTTATCTTCGTACTGCAACACAACGCCGAGATACGCTTTCTGCTGTTTCATCTGGTCTTTTTCCCGCACGTTAATCATTACGGGGCGCACTCCGGCTTGCTGCGCTTTCATCTCAATTTTCGAATCCGTATTCGGATCGACAAAATCGTAAACAACCATTCCGTCTGAATAATTGGAATATTCAATAAGCATATCTCTTAAATCTTCACGCGTTTTTTCAACGTCGGGGGGAAGATTCTCAGAAAAATATGCCGTTATTGTTACCGGAGCGGAAAGATCGTCCAAAATGTTTTTCGTAGCTTTGCTTAAGCTGTATCTGGCGTCTGCGGTAAAGTCGAGCCGAGTGTAAAGCTTTTCGCTGAGAAAATTAAGTACGATTACAACTCCGATAAATAAAGCGATTATCGTGTAAAAACTTTTTTTCGTGTACATTTTATTCCACTATTTTTCTTTTCGATAAAACCATTGTTGCTGAAAAAACAGATAATCCCGCAAGGGACAAGAAGTAAATAATATCACGGGAGTCGATTACTCCGCGCGACATTGATTCGTAGTGAGTTGAAATGCTGAGATAACTGAACAGTTGAGCAAACGCGCCGGTTGAATCTCCGGCAAGAACGTCAAATATAATGATGAAAAACAATCCGATAAATAGCGAGAGGAGAAAAGCGACTATCTGATTGTTTGTCAAGCTGCTGGAAAAAATCCCGATTCC
>JALWEC010000296.1 GCA_027036655.1 Melioribacteraceae bacterium | reverse complement strand
AAAAAAGGGTTTTTCTCCTTCTTTAAGATATGTTTCTGATCGTAATCTAATGGCGGCACCCAATATTTGTCGTTTTGGTAAACCTTCCAAGGGAATTTTATGAATTTCTTTAATTCTTTAGGATAATCAATTTTACGGACTGTTATGTTTCCCATTTTTTTTACCTCTTTTTTAAAATGGAAAAGAAGGCTGAAAAGCCTTCTTTCTAAATTATTCTATAACGCCAAGTTCTTTACCTATTTTAACAAATTGGTCGATAACGTAATCGAGATGTTCATCTTCGTGGGTTGCCATAAAGCTGGTTCTGAGCATTTGTCGTCCTTGCGGAACGCCGGGAGAAATAAAGACGTTTGTAAAAATACCTGCGTCGTAAAGTTTTCTCCACATATTGAACGCCAAAGCATCGTCGCCGAGGATTACAGGCACGATTCCGGTTCTGCCGGGGATTACATTAAAGCCGGCGTTGGTTAATCCATCGCGGACCCGCGCGGCATTATTCACAAGTTTATTTACAAGTTCCGGCTCTTCTTCAAGAATTTCCAGCGCAGCCATTGCGGCGGCTACCGAGGAGGGAGTAGGGGAAGCGCTGAAGATAAACGACGCGGCAAAATGTTTTATGTAATTTATTACTTTTTCGGGACCGACCACAAAACCGCCGAGAGATGCAAAAGTTTTTGAGAACGTTCCCATTGTTAAGTCAACTTCGTCCTCCAAATCGAATTCGCTCGCGGTGCCTCGTCCTCCTTTCCCGATAACGCCAACCGCGTGAGCGTCGTCCAACAAAACTTTGGCATTATTGGCTTTTGCAAGATCGACTAATTTGGGTAGGTCAACTATTTCGCCTCCCGTGCTGAAAACACCGTCGCTGACGATTAATTTCGGTTTATCTTTTTCGAGTTTGCTCAAAACTCTTTCAAGATCGTCCATATTGTTATGTTTATATCGCAGCAAATCAACCATTGAGCTACGCGCAATCAAAGTTCCCGCTACAATACTCGCGTGATTATCTTTATCCGACACCAAATATTCACCTCTGCTGACAAGCGTGGGAATTACGCCTTGAGCGGTTTGGAATCCGGTGCTGAAAAGTAAACAGGCTTCTTTGCCCATAAATTTTGCCAGCTTTTCTTCAAGCTCGATATGCAAATCTATTGTTCCGGTTAAGTAGCGCGAGCCGGAACAGCCCGTTCCGTATGTGTCTAAAGCCCTGATTGCGGCTTCTTTAACTTTGGGATGGGCGGTTAAACCCAAATAATTATTGGACCCCGCCATAATTACTTTCCTTCCTTCGAGCATAACCACAGGTCCTTCATTTTCCTGTACGGAACGGAAGTAAGGATAAAGTCCCATCTTCTTTACTTCATCTGCTCTCGTAAAATCATAACATTTCTGGAATAAATCCAAATTTTCCTCCGACAAATCTTTATAATTCTTTTTATTTTATCATATCACGTAAATTAACTTGTTAAGATAATTAAAAATATTATAAAATAAAATTTCGATATTACAATGAAAAGCAGTTTAAAAGCGTTGGTTACGGGCGGCGCAGGATTTGTCGGCAGCCACTTGACGGAACTTCTGCTGCGCGAAGGTTTTGAAGTAAGCGTTTTAACGAGAAAATCGAGCGATATAAAATGGCTTGAAGGACTTGACGTTAAGATTTACGATTGCGGATTTTTCGACGGCGAAGGTTTGCGCGAAGCAGTAAAAGATAAGGATTATGTTTTTCATGTAGCCGGAGTTGTCAGGGCTAAAAATTCCGAGGATTTTTACAACGGAAATGTGCAGACAACAAAAAATTTAATTGAAGCGCTTCTCGATGTAAATCCTAATTTAAGACGACTTCTCGTTGTGAGCAGTTTTGCGGCAAACGGTCCTGCCGAGAATTCAAGCGGCGCAAAGGAAGAAGATACGCCTAATCCGATTACTCATTACGGAAAAAGCAAACTCGAAGAGGAAAAACTTGTCCGAAATTACATGGATAAACTTCCGATTACAATCGTTCGTCCTCCCGCCGTTTACGGACCGAGGGATACCGATATTTATCTCGTTTTCAAAGCATACAAATCGGGTTTAATGACTTTTGTAGGATTCGATAAAAAGCTGGTTTCGCTTGTTCATGTAAAAGATTTGGTAAGGGGAATTTACCTTGCCGCTATTTCCGAAAAATCGATAGGAGAAACTTACTGTATCGGCTCGGATAAGTTTTATACTTGGGAAGAAGTTGCCGAAGTTTTGAAAAACGTTTTCGGTAAAAAGGCGCTTAAAATAAGATTACCGCATTGGCTGGTTTACGTAAGCGGAGCGGTTTCACAATTCTTTTCGATATTCAAAAAAAGACCTTCCACTTTCAACTTTGAAAAAGCTAAAGATTTTGTTCAGAAATATCAGATCTGCGATATTTCCAAAGCCGAAAAGGAACTCGGTTACAAGCCGGAAATATCGTTGGAGGAGGGAATAAAAGAAACAATCGATTGGTACAGAGAAGTTAATTGGCTGTGATTAATTTTTTCTTTTGAATATAGCAGATGCGTCCCGCATGTTTTGCAATCGCCGTTACCGAAACCTGTAAATGAGTCGTCCAGGCGAAAGTTATTTATGAGAGTTTGAACAACCTCGCATTCCCTTTCTCTCGGCGCATCTTCAAAGAGGAAAATTGTTGTGATTTTATTTGATTTTTTAGTCGTCAGATAATCGATATGCCAATGCAGAGTTTTGCTCTCTTTCAGATGTCTTGTCAATCTGGCGTTGTATCCTTTCTGGGCGCTTCCGGAGTAATAGTAGTAGCCTCGCGGGAATTTCACGCCGGCGAATTTTTTTGCGTTTATTTCAAATTCTTCGGGAGCGTAAATCTCGAGCAAATAAGTTCCGGAAATTTTATCAGTTATTCTTTGCGCCTTCATTAATCCAAGTTTTTATTCCTTTTATTTGATTAAGCGTAAGGGGCGGAATAGAGCTGCTGATAGGAGGCATGGGCGGCTGCGGAGCGCGCCCTTCGATTGCCCAGACAAGCGCGCTGTTATCGGCGTTGCCCGGAAAAACAATCTGGGGATTTGCAACAGTGGAGGACCAAGAGACCAAACTGAGTCCGCCCGCCGCCGTTGCGTTGTCGTGGCAACCGCTGATTGCGCATGAAATATTAAAGAGCGGCTGAATGTATTTAGCGTAGCTGACATTTTTATCGGGGATTACAATGTTCACGGG
>JALWEC010000295.1 GCA_027036655.1 Melioribacteraceae bacterium | reverse complement strand
TTTTTAAGCTGTTCAAATGTAGGTAAGATAATGTTGTTTTCTTTTGCGCGTTTAATCGTGCGGGATAGATATTCGGGATTCTCAATGTCCCAGTTCCAGTTGCTCATATAGTCACCATGTCGTTTTAAGTTAGAACAAAAATAGTTTATTTAAAAAAAGTCGTACCTTTAAAATAACGAATTTCTTTGAGTTTGAACCTTTTTTTATGGAAATAATTTTTTATGAGGGGTGAGATATTGGGATTACCGGATGATTATATTGATTTTACCTTAGTAATCGTTCATTTAATATTTCTTGGATATTTCTTCTTCCATCGAGAACAGAATGAACATATATTTGATCATTGTCAATTTCATAGATTATTCGGTAAGGTTTATAAAGGATTTCCAAATATCTCTTAATTCCGGTAAGTCGTAATTCTTCCGGAATATGACCTCTCTCAGGAAATTTTTCTAATTTATAGCAAGTATTTTCGAGCGAGTCTAAAAGTTTATTGGCGGAAGAAATGTTGTCGTTTACGGCGACATAAATAAATATTTCTTTTAAGTCTTGTTTTGCCTGAGGGTCTATTAATACTTTGTATTTCCTCATTTTATTGCAGAGATTTTAGTTCATTTCTCAAATCGTTGAATGTGGATTTAACATCGGAGGCTTTGCTGTTTTTATTATTTGTCATTGCCAATAATTTTAACATTGCCATTGTTTCTTGCATTTTTTCATAGAGCTTAATGTCCTGAACAACAACTTTAGCTTCCCCGTTTTGTGTAATCACAAATGTTTTTTGATTTTTGTTAATGTCGTCGATTAACTTGGCAGCGTTTGCTTTTAAATAACTTATTGATTTAACCGATTCACTTAATTTCATAAGTCAGTCCTTTTTTAGACTAAAAATAGTCTTTCTTTATCTTTTTTGCAAGATGTTTCCTAACCATATCGCGAAAAAGCGCAATTTAATTAAAAGAGACCTTTGCATAACCTAAATTTGTCATATTTAGTCCGCCAAAGTCAGATTAAGGACAAAATCTGCTAACTTCCTAATTCAAAAAAAATCAAAGTTCAAGACAATCCGCCATGGCGGAGAAAAAATCATAATAATATCAGCGTAATCAGCGTCCTATTCAAATTTGTTCTGTCGCTGCTACAATTTATTTTGCTTTGGCGAATTACCATTCGCTAAAATCTTGATATAAAAAACGCGTGTCTCGCTCTTGATACGGGAAGGATATAAATTGTAATATTAGAGACCTTTGCATAACCTAAATTTGTCATATTAAGTTCGCCACAGCGAAGGTGAAAGCCGTCCGAAATATCTCTAAATTCGGTATTATTACCGGTTATGAGATTCTTCTCCCGCCAAGGCGGGATCAGAATGACAAATAGATTGGGTTATGCAAAGCATTCTATTATAAAATTGGTCTTACGTTTCTATTACCTCTCTCCTCTAACGTTTTATGTTTGAAATAAAGCTGTTGTTGATTTTCAGGAGCTGTTATTTTCTAATTAAAGACCTTAAAACCTTCAGGTTTTCCAAATCCTCAAGCTGTGCTTTTCCTTTCGGCGTTTCAAGAATTTTGGGAACGCGGAAAAGCCGTTCGTCGTTCATAATGTTGGCGAAGCCTTCAAGTCCGATAAATCCCTTCCCGATGTGCTCGTGGCGGTCAACGCGCGAGCCAAGCTCCTTTTTGCTGTCGTTCATGTGAAAACAGTGCAGACGCTCCAACCCGATTGTTTCGTCGAACTCGGTCATCGTCCGGCTATAAGCGCTTTCACTTCGCAGATCGTAACCGGCGGCAAAGATGTGCGCGGTATCGATGCAGACGGACATTCGCTCCTTTTCTTCAACCATATCAATTATTTTGGCAATATGCTCAAATTTGTAGCCGAGGTTTGTTCCCTGTCCCGCCGTCAGTTCAAGCATACTGCTTACATTAAATCCGGGAGTTTTAGCGTGCGCCCAATTAATCGATTCGGCAATTAATTTCAAACCGTAATCTTCCCCTTTTCCGCCGTGCGCGCCGGGATGAAAGTTAAGGTACTTTATCCCAAGTTGCTCGCATCGCGTAAGTTCGTCAACAAAAGCGTTGCGCGATTTTTCCAAATTCGTTTCATCTTTCGCGCATAGGTTTATCAGGTAGGAATCATGACTTACAACATAACCTATATTTGATTTCTCAATTAAACTTTTATATCGTTCGATTTCTTTTTCTTCCAAAGGTTTAGCCTGCCAGCGGTTGTTGTTCTTGGTGAAAATCTGCATCGCGGTAAAACCGAGTTTTTCCGCTCGTTCAACCGCTTTTGAAACTCCCCCCGCCGTGGATGTATGCGCTCCGAGTAACTGTTCCATATTTAATTTTTCCTTAAAAGTCATTTTAATCAAATAATAAATATAGCGCACTGTTGCGAAATATACATCGAATATTTTCTTCCGTAAAGGAAACAGGATTATTTATTATTTTAGATTATCGAAATTAATGAAGAAGGAAAAAGTAAATGAAAAGTTTTACGGAATATAAAATTAAGTTTTTGCCTTTTAACGCCGACTTGGTAACGGGAGTTTTATGGACGCTCGAGATTGAAGGAATAGTGGAAAACGAGGAGTCAATTTCAGTTTATTCCGGTTCAAATAAAAAGGAATAAAACCGGAATTGGAAAACCTGCTTGAAAGTCTCGTAAAAGAGGGAGTTATCGAACGGTATTTAATTTCCTCCTCGGATGTTGAAAACCGCAACTGGAATGAGGAATGGGAAAAAGGTTTGAAGGTTATTGAGATTTCGGACAGAATAACGATAAAGCCAACTTTCAGAGAGTATGAAAATTCAGCTGGAAAGATTGTAATTGAAATTGACCCGAAAATGTCATTCGGAACAGGCGAGCATCAAACGACGAGGATTATGCTCGGATTTCTTGAAAAATATATAAAGGGCGGAGAAAAAGTTCTTGACGTCGGAAGCGGAACGGCTGTACTTTCGATTGCTTCGATTATGTTGGGAGCCGAATCGGCGGTGGCTTTTGATATTAACGAATGGGCTTTTGAGAACGGAATCGAAAATGTAAGACTAAATGGATTGGATGATAAAATTGACGTCCGTAACGCCGAAATTACCGAAATTCCGGAAGATAACTTTGATATGGTTTTGGCGAACATAAATACGCATATAATTTTATCGATAAAGGATTCGTTGGCGGCAAAAGTAAAATCCGGAGGATATCTGTTCC
>JALWEC010000294.1 GCA_027036655.1 Melioribacteraceae bacterium | reverse complement strand
CCTCTTGCTGGTACGGAATTGGTGCCATCTTTGTTTGTATCCCTCGGATTACCGAAAGCGTCGTCTTTAGCCGAGGAGAAAACTATCGGTGCGTCCGGTGTTCCGTCCGCAATCAGTTTCCCTTCTATTCTGATTCTGTCTCCGGATTGGAAACTCTTGATTACTATTCCCGGATTGATAGTAAGCGTGATGCCGTTTGGAACCGTAACGCTTCCGAGCAGTAAATATGTAACATTGGAGATTGAAGTAAAATCGCGCTGAATAAATGTCGCGTCGCCTTGTAGCGTTCCTCCGAGAATTCCGATTGCATCAAACCGGTTGTCGGAGTTTGAAAATGAATTGTTTGAAAAAGTGGGATCCGCCTCAAACGACATCGCTACCGGCACCATATCGCTTGAACCGATTATGTTATTTGAAAACGTCGGACTTGACAGACCGATAAACTTTGCGCCGTAATAATTGTTTGCCATAGTGCAATTCTGAATTGTCGGACTTGCATTTTCGGTTGAGATTGCGCCATTGTAGTATCTTCCCGCAAAACTGACATCACAATATTCCATTGTTGATACGGCATCATCACTTGTTGGTTTAAAATAAACGCCATACCAGTCGCCCGATGCGGGAGATGTTGTTGTCCCGTCATGGTTTGTATCTCCAAAGAGATTGTCATTTTTATAGGATGTGAAATAAATCTTATCGGTGGAAGTGCCTTGGGCGATTAAAGCTCCTTCAACGTAAAATCCACCTCCCATTGATTTTACTACATCCCCGGGAGCAATTGTTAAAGTATCGCCTTCATCAATAGTAAAGTTATTAATTACATAAGGAACATCAACCGTATCCCAAACCATTGTTCCGTAATGATTATTATACATTAAGATCCCGTCGTGGGTGTTGCCGGTTAAACTGTTTGTCCCGTTAAAAACAACCGACGCCGCTCCATCATATCTGATAGGCCATTCACAGCTTTGAATTGTACTGTTCGTAATATTCACAACATTATTGTCGGTAACAAATACTCCGAGCGAATTACAGTTCGACAAGGTTGAATTTATGATGTTAACCGTGTTAGCTCTGTTGCTCAACTTTACCGCGTCATAAAGCGAATATGAAACGATTGTATTGTTGAGCGTCAATGTACCGTTGTCAACAGTGATGTTGGAGTAGTAGTTGCTTCCCGCATATTTAACTTCACAGTTGGTAAAAGTGGCTGAACCGCTGTCGCTGTTATAGCCGATCTGAATATTGCCCCAGTCTCCCGGCGCAGGCGTCGCAGCCGAAGAAGTAAAAACTGCCGATTCGGCAATCAGATTTCCTCGGACATATAATCGAACTCCGCTGTTGAACTGCATCGTAACGCCCGATTCAACAGTAAGAGTTACTCCGTCGGCAACCGTTAAATTACCGGTTACGGTGTATGGATTCCCGCTCGCTGTAAGCGTGGAATCGGAAGAAATTGTTCCGGAAAGTTCGGTTTGCGCCATAACGGTAAAAGATAGAAAAAGGATAGTTAGCAAGGTACTAAGTAATTTCATCACTCCTCCAAATAGGTTTTTTGTTAAAACAGGGAAACCCAATAGGGCGAAATTCATTAAATCAATATTTACTCATCCATAGAATAAAGAAGAATAGTACCAAGTAATGAGAAGAATTAGATTTCCCGACAGTTATATATAGATAAAAACACTAAGATATCCAAATAGTATGGTCAAACTTATCAGAAAATGTGATTGATGTCACAGATTTGAAAAAAGGAAAATTTTATTCAAAATTAAGGTCTCCCTTATCTTTTGTATTGAAGCGGAAAAGAACTAAATTAGCAGCATGATATTTTTCCTTTTGGGTTGTTATTGTCCCGGAGAAAAGTTAAAATAAAAAGTGAATGAATAATTACATAATCAACCGATGAAACCCTTTAATAAATATGTTAACGTATTCCTTTGGATTGCTATAGCTTTAGTTTTTTCCTTTTCTCTGCAAATTAATGCGCAGAGCGGCGAGAAAAATTCGGAGAAAACCCTGTCAAAGGTTAGGGAAATGCGTTCTAAAATAGAAAAAGCTTTCCTAAAAGCCGATACGCTTTCTCTTGCAAGGGCGCATTATAAATTGGGAAAACTTTTTGATTACTCCGGGGAACACGATTCGAGTATGTATCATTACAAAACCGCACTTAAATTTGCAAAAGCTATTAACAACATTAAAGCCGAAGCGGTTATCTCCAATTCACTGGCTAGTTTGTACAGCAACGACGGCAATCACAAAAATGCCGTTGCCCTCTATTATAAAAGTATGCATAAGTTCCTTTCAATAAAAGATACAACAGCCGCTGCCGATATTACTCTAAACGTTGCAGACGAGTATTCCGATTTGGGCAATTACAAACTTGCGCTGCAGAACGCCCTGTACGCTTTGATGCTTCGAATTAAGAGCGGAGATTCAACAAATATAGCCGCTTATTACTTAAAACTTGCCGGAATTAATAACTCACTTAAAAATCGAGAAAGATGGAAAGAAAATATACTAAAAGCCGAGAAGTTGAGCCGGAAGAAAAAATACACAAATTTCTATACCAAAATGGGAATCTTAAATGAACTCGGAGCCCTTTACTTGTGGGAGAACGAACCGGATTCGGCGGAAGTTTTTTGGGATTCGTTATATAATAGAAGTAAAAACGCAAATTATGTGCGAGGCATTGCCGTTGCGTTAAATAATAAAATTCCTCTTTTGACTGATAAAGGGAAATATAAAGAGGCATTAAAAAAAGCAAATGAAGCGTTCGCGATAAATAAAAAACAAAATAACATATACGGACTAATTTTTACTTCGCTTCAAAAAGGGAAGTTGTACCGACTGCTCGGCAAAAACAAATCAGCCGAGAAAAATTTACTTTTCACGATTCGGTTGGCAAAGAAGTATAAATATCCCGAAGACTTATCTTCCGCTTACAAGGAAATTGCTTTGTTAAACTCACAAAGGAAGAGATATAAGAGCGCATACAAATATTACTTAAAGTCCGTAGCGCTTAAAGATTCCATAGCGGATCTGGAGCTGAGGAAACAGATTTCGGAGCTGCAAACAAAGTATCAAACCGCAGAAAAACAGGCAAAAATAAATAAGCTGCGCGAAGAAAATCTAAAGAAGGAAACGGAGATTGCGGAGAGTCGGGGCAAAATGATTGCCGTAATATCAATAGCGCTTTTCCTGATTGTGGTAATAGTT
>JALWEC010000293.1 GCA_027036655.1 Melioribacteraceae bacterium | reverse complement strand
AAAAAAAACTACCGATGAACTTCTCGGTAAAAGAATAAATGAAGTTGTGGTTAAGGAAGACGCCAATCTTATCGAATATAATTCCTTGAAATTAACGGAAGGGGAACCCGGAATAAACAGTTATCAGATTAGGGCTTATGATTCCGACGGTAATCTTCATTGGCTTGTTATGCGTTCCGTACTTTATGTATGGCAAAGCGATAAATCAATCTTGAATTTTGTTTTTGATATTACCGAACAGAAGAAGTCGGAGAGGACGCTGCTTGAACAGAATGATTTGCTTGAAACACTTATAAACAGCGGCACCGAGGATATTATTTGTTTTCTCGATTCGGATGGAAAAATAATTAAAGCTAATAAAACTTTTATTGATTTTTTCGGATTAAGCGCTTCGTCCGTTATTAATAGAGATTTAATGGATATATCTGTGTATTCGCCGTCTCAGAAAGAATATTTTAACCGTTTGAATGAAGTTTTAAGACATTCGTTCTTCTCAAGGGAAAAAATCAGAGCCGACATTGAACTTGAATCCGCCGAGGGAGTAAAACATATTTTTGATTTGTCCATTGTGCCGCTAAAAGACCGTAACGATGAGTTTAACGGATTGGTTTTTTCAGGAAGGGACGTTACGACAAAGCGTCAGGAAAGTAAACTCTTAAAAGAGAGTGAAAGGAAATACAAAAACACGCTTCACCTGATTAAGCTGATTGCGGATTCAAGTCCGAACTTAATTTGGGCAAAGGACTTGGACGGGAAATATATTTTCACCAATGATAAATTACGAAAACTGTTCCTTGGTGTTGAGGATTACAGAGACGTTCTTGGAAAAGATGAATCGGAATTTATAGAGGTTATGCTTGAAAAATATAATTATGATGAAAACTTATTTTCATTCAATCAAGTCAGTAAGTCATACGAGGATACGGCACTTAAAAGTTTAGAGCCGGTAACCGTTCAGGTTAGCGGAAAATTGAACGGCGAACATTATGTTTTTTCTTTTTATATTGCTCCTCTTTATGACGTCGATAACAAATTAATAGGGACGATAGGAACGGCAAACGATATTACGGCGAATATTAAGAAAGATGAAGAAATTAAAGCCAACGAAAAAAACTTCAGACTATTAATCCACAATTTTCCCCTTGCAATTATTATTACTACGAGGAACAAAATCCTATTTTATAATAACGCGTTTAAAAAGTTATCTGGCAATAACGATAATGAGTTAAAAAGTTTTGAATTTATTTCTTTTGTTTCTCCAACCGACAGAGCGAAGGTGCTTAATTTTTACGGTTCAGAATATAACTTTAAGGCGGATTTGAAATCTTTGGAATTTGAAATAATTACAAAAGAGAATCTAACTGTAACTGTAAGCGCTAATTCTTTTAAAACGCAATGGGGCGATAAGGACGCTGTAATTACCGTGCTTCAGGATATTACGGAGGAAAAGAAACATCTCGTTGAGATACTGAGACTTTCCGAAGCAATTAAGCAAAGTCCGGTTGGTATTTTAATAACCGATTTGGACGATAAAATCGTTTTTGCCAATCCTTACGTTGCAGATTTGACCGGTTATAAACTTGAAGAAATACTCGGGGAAGACGCTCGCGCTTTTTATTCAGACGCCGATTCTTGTGATGAAATTTATAATGCGCTGGATTCCGGCGAAGTTTGGCACGGCGAAGTCTCTAAAAAGAAGAAAAACGGAGAGTTGTACTGGGCTTTATGTACGGTTACTCCGATAAAAAATAATGAGGGGAAAAATATTAATTATCTCTACGTTCAATTCGATATAACCGAGCGTAAAAAAATGGAAGAAGAGTTGATTAAAGCGAGGGATAAAGCAAAGAAAGCCGATAAGCTGAAAGCTGAGTTTCTAACTCTTATATCCCATGAGATTAGAACGCCGATTAATGCTTTGCTTAGTTTTGGGGGAATGATTAGGTACGAACTTGGGGATAAAATAGAAGAAGACCTTAAATTTGCTTTTACGAGTATGGAGAACGCCGGTAAACGAATCATCAGGACCATTGATTTAATTTTGAATATGTCCGAACTTCAAACGGGGAGTTATGATTATCGCCCGAAAGAAATTGATATTTCGGGACTTCTTGCCGGGATTTATCTTGAATCGAAAGCGGCAGCAGAGCGAAAAGGTTTGGAACTGCGATTTGAAGATAATCTTAAGAACGAAACCGTTTACAAAGATGAATATTCTTTAAAACAAATTTTTCTGAATTTGGTTGATAATGCAATAAAATATACCGATAAGGGAAAAGTTGTAATCCGAACGGACAAGTCCTCCGATAACAGAATTGTTGTTACGGTTTCCGACACCGGAATAGGAATAAGCGAGAAATATAAAAAATATATCTTCAGACCTTTTTCACAGGAAGATAAAGGTTATACCAGAAAATATGAAGGAAACGGTTTGGGTCTGCCATTAGTGAAACAATACGTAGAATTGAATAAAGGGGAGTTGATAATAGAATCTGAAAAAGGGAAGGGAAGCACATTTACCGTGAAATTCTAATTACTTCCCGAGATGATTCTCCTTTAGTAAATCGTTGATTTCCTTAACGGGATTGAAAGTAAAAAGAGGAAGTTCAACGAAAAATGTCAGCCAGTTGTGCATTGCGCCGTTCCAAAGCCCGGGCAATTCCAGAACTTTAAGCTCTTTTCCGTTATATGATTTTTTTGTTACAATTCCTAAGTCAGGGTTGACAAATTTTGTTAAGTCAAATTTATCACCGTTGTAATCTTTCACCGAGCAAACCATATCAACAGGATTAAAATGAGTGGAGCTGTTTAATATTTCCACTTGGGACGAATCCGAAAAGTCGATTTGGGATTTCTCGATTATTTGGAGCGAAAAATTTTCTTTTTCTTTTATCCAGAAAGGTCCGCCTCCGGGTTCTCCTTCGTTTTTTACCATAGCCGCAATCCGGAACGGGCGGTTTAGTAAGTCGAGAAGAAACTCTATCTCGGCTGTTTCCGAGAAGCTGAGATTTTTAAAATCGATAAATAAATTTTCGCTTAAAAATTCTTCGATTTCTTCCAAATTCGCTTGTCTGTTTATTTTGCTTTTTAACTCCAGGAGTATCAAATCGATTTTTTCTTTAATTTTTATCGCCAATCCGCCGAGCGCTTGCTTATATGGTAAAATATCCTTCTGTACCGCAGGGTGGGCGATATTATCAATATTGCTAATAAAAATAAAA
>JALWEC010000292.1 GCA_027036655.1 Melioribacteraceae bacterium | reverse complement strand
GCATTCGCACAAGTTCGTACTGCGCTCGGTTTGTGTCCTGGTACTCGTCAACAAGAATGTAGCGGAACTGTCCCCTGTAACGGGCGGCAATTTTAGGATTTTTATTGAAAAGTTCAATCGGCTTCAATAATAAATCGTCAAAGTCCATCGCATTGTTTTCATAGAGACGTTTGTTGTAAAGTTCGTAAACGTCGGCAAATTTTTCGTCAAGAGAGGAATCGGCAAAGTTGGTTCTAAACTCATCGGGAGTTACCATGTGGTTTTTCATGTTGCTGATTCTGTGCTGAGCGTTATTCGGAGTAAACAAATCGGTGGAAATGTCCAGTTCCTGCATTACGTGACTTACAAGAGCTACGGAATCGTCTCTGTCGTAAATCGAGAAATTCGGTTTATAACCTAATTTTTCGGCGTTCACTCTTAAAATTTTTGCAAAAACCGAATGGAAAGTTCCCATCCAAACACCATCGGCTTTTTTCCCGATGAGTTTTTTTATTCTTTCCTTCATTTCATTTGCCGCTTTATTAGTAAATGTAAGGGCTAAAATCGATGAAGGTTCGTATCCTTTTTCAATCAAATACGCAATTTTATGCGTTAAAACTTTTGTCTTACCGGAGCCTGCTCCTGCGACTATTATTTGAGAATTTTTTATGCATTCAACCGCTTCACGTTGGTTATCGTTTAGAGATTTTAGTATCTTCATATTTCCTCGATTTTTTAGAAGTGCAAATATACAAAAACTGAATCGCTTAACAAAAAAATCAGTTCAAAAAGGGCAAATTTTGTTGAATTATGGTGAATTGTTTTGGGAAAAAAGTTTTACATTTATCATTCTTCTCCAGCTCTGACGGGGAAAGAATCTCAGAACAAGTATTTATACAGAATTTAGAGATATTTCGAACGACTTACATCTTAGCTGTGGCGAATTTAACATGACAAATTTAGGTTATGCAAAGGTCTATAATAATTTCTGCAATTTAAAAAGAGCAATGAAAACTAAACAAATCATAGTTCAAGACAATCAACGCAAGTCCCGATTTACCGGTAGCGCGGCAATTTTATACTTCTGCTCCGTAGGTGCAGAATCTTTGTAACAAATAACATAATGCCAATCGTAAGTTCCTTAGGAGAGATACAAAACAAATACAATGGAAGTTGTGTATGGCATTGAAGTGGCGTTCCTACGAAGCTAAAACATAATAGCTTGTTTCGATTTTACAAAGGTAACACTCATACGGAGTTGCTTGTTTATTCTTCGTGTTTAGCCGTTGAACCACTTTTGAACATTCGGCAACTTCTTGTTTTCCAGTGAGTCCGCCTTCACAATCCGCCAAGGCGGACGCTAAAGTTTAAATTACAAACTCGTCCGCATAGTCGGATTGCAAAGATTTCTTAAAAATCTTTTTTCTTAAACAAAAGCAAGCCGAGATAGAAATAAACCGTCGTCTGCACAAAGCCGACAAATATCGGGGAGTATGAGCCAATCGGCTGCCCGAGAGAAATCTTTGCCGTCATTCCGGCTAAATCGGACGACTGTGGAAGCAGATAATAGAAACCGTTAATTAAATATTTCCAAACCGCTCCGTCAAGAAAAAGGAAAATCGTTTCCTTTCCGTGAAGAATTGGCGAAAGCGCTATAAAAATTAAATACGCAACCATCATCGCGGCAACGGAATTCTGCCATTTTATTCCCATCAGCATAATCAACGAATAGAAAACCATAAACGCCAAAGTAATAAGAGGAATAATCAGCAAAAAATTTAAGTTCCAGTCATTCAGATAAATTCCTACAATAAGCCAAGTGGAAACAATTAGGAAAGTGATGTTAAGAAAAATAACAAATACGCCGCCGAGAAATTCGCCAAGAAGCAGCTCCAAACGCTTTACGGGACGCGAAAGGAAAAACTCGACAGTCCCCTTCTCCAATAACGACGGGATTAATCCGGAAACTGCAAATATTGAAATGAAAAGTCCGCCGCCGAAAAGCGGAACGGTAACGGCGGTTTTAAAAAACATTGCCGCAAGGGAAAAAGCGTCCTTAACCTCGGAATGCCGACTCTTAAATTTTATCACCGGCGCAATATCTTTTACGTTCAGCGTGTTAAAAACAATCAACAGAATGGCGATCACAAGAAGCGAGATTCCGAAAAAGAACCAGATTATTTTTTTTGAAGATAATTCCTTAACCGCATATTTCGATATAAGATAAATATTACGCATCGCTTCCCTCCTCGTCGTCAATCGTTTCAATAAAAAATTCCTCAAGCGAAACTTTGCTCTCGCCGCTTCCTTTAACCATAATTCCATTTTTACGTAAAATGTCAATAAGTTTATTCAGCGTTTCATAATTGCCGTTGTTGAGAGTAATTTTGTTTTGCCCGATTTTAATTTCGTAATCATTTAATTCGGGAATTGAATAAACCAGATTATCTCTATCTTCAATATTTATATAGAAAGAATTCTCCTCGTGAAGCAATTCGTCAATTGTTCCGGTTTTCACCAATTCTCCTTTGTTCATTATCGCAACGCGGTCGCAAATCATCTCCACTTCGGAAAGAAGATGACTATTGATAAATATTGTCTTCCCCTCGTTTTTCAGTTCCGCAATAAAATCGCGAATCGCCTTTCGCCCAATCGGGTCAACGCCGTCGGTCGGTTCGTCGAGAAAAATTACTTTCGGATTATGGATAACGGCTTGAATTAATCCCAAACGCTGCATCATTCCTTTTGAATAGGTTTTTACTTTTCTTGAAGCGGCAGACTCAAGTTGAAATTTTTTGAGATAGAATTCAATTTTCTCTTTCAATTCCACCGTAGCCAATCCGGAGAGACTTCCGAGAAGCATCAACACATCAATCCCTTTCATAAAGGGAGGAAATCTGTGATTTTCCGGCAGGTAGCCGATTTCAGTATGAATTGAAACATCGCTTACTTTTTCACCCAAGATGTTCAACTCTCCACTGTCGATAGAAATCATTCCGAGAAGAGCTTTGACAAGAGTGGTTTTACCCGCTCCGTTCGGTCCCAACAAACCGAAAACGGTTCCTTCCTCAACCGATAGAGAAAAATCACTTAACGCTTTAACGGGATGTTTACTTCGCGCGGAATAAAGTTTCGTTACATTTTTAATTTCAATTATTTGAGACATAGAAAATCCTGAATTTTTAATTTTTGACGAAAAATACTAAAATTAGTTCAAAATATTTTTTTAAGAAGCCTTTGCAAAACCTAAAATTGTCATATTG
>JALWEC010000291.1 GCA_027036655.1 Melioribacteraceae bacterium | reverse complement strand
AAAACAGGCGCGGTTATTCCCGAAGAAAAATATACAAAAGAATTAAACCCCGATGATTTTGATATAAAGTCTCTCGCAGACAGTAAAACATACGGCGAAGCAATTCCTTCGAATGAAGATATTGCCGGAATTAAAAGAATGCCGAAATATATGGTTGTTTACAAGGTGATTAAAAACGGAAAACTTTCCGAATATATTTTACCGATTTACGGAAAAGGTTTATGGTCCACAATGTACGGTTTACTTGCTTTGGATAAAGATCTTCATACGGTTAAAGGACTTACCTTTTACGATCAGGGAGAAACTCCCGGTCTCGGCGGCGAGGTTGAAAATCCGAAATGGAGAGCTTTGTGGGTAGGGAAGCAGGCATACGATTCGACCGGGCGTCCGATTCTGCAGGTGATTAAAGGAAAAGTTAGTCCTAACGACCCTCGCGCAAAATATACAATTGACGGACTTTCCGGGGCTACGCTTACAACACGTGGAGTGAATAACTTGGTGCATTTCTGGCTCGGTAAAAACGGCTACCTTCCGTATCTGGAAAATTTAAGAGGTAAAAAACATGAGTAAAAAACTAAGTTATAAAGAAATTTTATTCGATCCGGTTTTTAAGAATAACCCGATTGCGCTTCAAATTCTTGGAATTTGCTCGGCTCTTGCCGTTACTTCCAAAATGGAAACGGCTGTGGTTATGGCTCTTGCCGTAACTCTTGTAACGGCTTTTTCAAACTTTTTTGTAAGTCTTATTCGCAAGCATGTTCCAAGCAGCATTCGTATTCTTGTTGAGATGACGATTATCGCATCGCTTGTAATTATTGCCGACCAACTTATCCGCGCTTTCGCTTTTGAAATCAGCAAGCAGCTTTCGGTTTATGTCGGTTTGATTATTACTAACTGTATTGTTATGGGGCGCGCCGAAGCATACGCGTTAAAAAATCCTCCCGTGGAAAGTTTTCTCGATGGAATCGGAAACGGATTGGGATACAGTTTTATTCTTCTTACGGTAGGATTTTTCCGTGAACTGTTCGGCTCGGGAACGCTTTTCGGAATTTCCATTTTACCTTCTGTTTCCAACGGCGGATGGTACACGACCAACGGATTGCTTTTAATGCCTCCGAGCGCATTCTTCTTAATCGGATTGCTGATTTGGGTAATTCGTACTTTTAAACCAGAACAAAGAGAGAGCGATTGATATGTTTGAGCATTATCTGAGTTTATTCGTAAAATCTATTTTCATTGAAAATATGGCTCTTGCCTTCTTCCTGGGAATGTGCACGTTCCTCGGAGTTTCCAAGAGAGTTGAAACCGCAATCGGTTTGGGAATAGCCGTCGTTGTCGTTCAGGCGATTACGGTTCCCGTAAATAACTTAATTTACACAAATGTTCTGAAGGAAGGCGCTCTTTCGTGGGTTGGTTTACCGGATGTTGACTTGAGCTTTTTGGGATACATAACCTACATTGGCGTTATTGCCGCAATCGTACAGATTTTGGAGATGTTTCTCGATAAGTTTGTGCCGTCGCTTTATAATGCGCTTGGAATATTTCTTCCGCTGATTACGGTAAACTGCGCGATTATGGGCGGTTCCTTATTTATGGTAGAAAGAAATTATACTTTCGGAGAAAGCGTTGTTTACGGTTTCGGGTCGGGAATCGGCTGGGCATTGGCAATTATTGCGCTTGCCGGCATCAGGGAACGATTGAAATACAGTAATCCACCGAAGGCTTTGCGCGGTCTGGGACTCACATTTATCACAGCAGGTTTAATGGCTATGGCATTTATGCTCTTTTCGGGAATTCAACTTTAGAGGAAAATGAATGGAAGGAATTAGTTTAATAATATTGGGAGTGGCGCTATTCATCATAATAGTTATCGCTCTGGTATTGATAATTTTACTGGCTAAATCAAAGCTGGTTTCAAGCGGGGAAGTTGAAATCAATATTAATGATGATCCCGAAAAATCGGTAAAGGTGCCTGTCGGTTCAAAACTTCTTTTTGCCTTAGCCGATAAAGGAATTTACGTCCCCTCGGCATGCGGCGGGCAGGGTACTTGCGGCGAATGCAAGTTGGTTGTAAAAGAAGGAGGCGGCGATGTGCTTCCGACCGAAAAAGGGAAACTTACCCGGACTCAGATTAGAGAAGGGTACAGACTTTCATGCCAAGTTGCCGTTAAGCAGAATCTGAAAATTGAGATTCCCGCCGAGATATTTGATATCCGGAAATGGGAATGTACGGTTCGTTCCAACAGAAACGTCGCGACGTTTATCAAGGAACTTATTCTTGATTTGCCCGAAGGCGAAAACGTGGAATTCCGCGCCGGAGGATATATTCAGATTGAAGCTCCGCCTCATACGGTTTACTACAAAGATTTTGATATTGAAGAGCAGTACAGACCCGATTGGGATAAATTTAATTTGTGGCGTTATGTATCAAAAGTTGACGAGCCGATTGTTCGCGCTTACTCAATGGCAAATTATCCTCTCGAGAAAGGGATGATAATGCTGAACGTCCGTATTGCAACGCCTCCGCCGAGAATGCCGGACGTTCCCCCGGGACAAATGTCTTCCTATATTTTCAGTCTGAAGCCGGGCGATAAGGTTACGATTTCCGGTCCTTACGGAGAATTTTTCGCGCGCGATACCGACAACGAAATGATATTTATCGGCGGCGGCGCGGGAATGGCTCCGATGCGATCACATATTTTTGATCAACTTAAGCGCTTAAACAGCAAACGGAAAATGTCCTTCTGGTACGGGGCGCGGAGTCTTCGCGAAGCGTTTTACGTCGAAGAATTTGATAAACTTCAGGAAGAGCATCCCAACTTTAAGTGGTATCTCGCGTTATCCGAACCGCTTCCCGAAGATAATTGGACGGGGAAAGTCGGATTTATTCATCAGGTGCTTTACGATACTTATCTTAAAGATCATCCCGCGCCGGAAGACTGCGAATATTATCTCTGCGGTCCGCCGCTGATGATTAGCGCCGTTACCAAGATGCTTGATGATTTGGGCGTGGAAAAAGAAAACATTCTATACGATGATTTTGGCAGTTAATCAATTTGAGCTTGTGAAAACAAGCTCTTTATGTGAAGGCTTTGCATAACCAAATTATTTGTCATTCTGAATGGAGCGAAGCGGATCCGCCTTGGCGGAAAGAATCTCAAAACCTGTAATTAGACCAAATTTAGAGATATTTCGGACGGCTTCCACCTTTGCCCCCAACGAAAAGCAGTTGAGGCAAGTATGG
>JALWEC010000290.1:556-3249 GCA_027036655.1 Melioribacteraceae bacterium | reverse complement strand
ATCTCACTTACAGTCGATACGCTTAAAATATTCTCGCGAAAATTCCGCGCGCTGTTTATTAAATTTTTCGGTTTTATGCTTCGCGAACATGAACTGGATGCAAGCAAACATACATATACCGGAGCCACATTCGTCCTTCTTTCGGCGCTGATTTCCCTGCTTCTTTTTCCGAAAATAATTTTTATTACCGCTTTTTCAATTTTGATTATCAGCGATACGAGCGCGGCGCTAATCGGCAGAAAATACGGAAGACACAAATTTTTGGCAAAAAGTCTGGAAGGTTCTACAGCTTTTTTTGTCTCGGCTGTCATTGTTGTTCTTCTCGCGCCTAAAGTTACCGGCGATTTAACCGAATATTTGATAGGAATTGCCGGAGCTTTTGTGGCGACTTTCGGGGAAAACCTTTCCTACGGCTGGGCGGACGACAATTTTGTTATTCCCCTTTCAGCCGGAGCTACTATGTGGCTTTTATATTATTGGCTTATGCCGAATGTTCCTTTAATACTGACCGGCGTTCCTAATTAATTTTCAGAACAACTCCATAGTGGATTGGGGATAAGGATTGGAGTCAAAGAAAATTAATAGCCAAAATCAACAGATACTTATAGAGACCTTTGCAAAACCTAAAGTTGTTATATTGAGTTTGCCACGGCGAAGGTGTAAGCCGTCCGAAATATGTCTAAATTCAGTAAAATTACTGGTTTTGAGATTCTTCTTCCCGACTTTGTCGGGACTCAGAATGACATTTTATTAGTTATGCAAAGCTTTCTTATAATCCCTTATTTCCCCAAGCTGTTCACTGTTTTCTGTTTACTGTTTTACCGTTCACCGGAAACCTATTTACCGTTCGTATGTTAAAAAGTAAAAAAATCGGGAAGTTATCATGAAAAATAAATTACTGCTTTTATCCTTGGTTATTTTCGGTCTGCTGCTGGGCGGATGCAGTTCCAAAAGAGAAGCCGTTGGGAACGACGATCAAATTATTGTGGTCGCGGACTCCTCCAATTACAGTCAGTTGGAAGGAACTTTGCTGATGGTTTTAAGCAAAACAATTTACACTCCGCAAGCCGAAAACCTTTTCAGATTAAGACGAATAAACGTTGAAGAATTACCCAAATTTAATAAATGGAAAAATATCCTGATTATTTCTCCTCTTGATACAAAAACACCGACGACAAAATATATTAAGTCGATTCTCGATTCAAATGTGCTTTCTCTTGTCAAATCGGGAAAGGAGTTTAATTTTATAAAGAAAGACCTTTGGGCGTGGCATCAGATGGTTTTAATCGCAACTGCGCCAACAATTGAAGACCTCAAGAATGACCTACTCCGCAATAACGAAAATATTCTTTACTATTATAAAAAAGCTTCCGATGAACGTATGAAGGCGAGAATGTTCAAGCCGGAATTTGAAAACAAAGCTCTTGCCGATTCTTTGTTAAAGAAACACGGCTGGACAATGTATGTACAAGCGGATTTCCGGCTGGCAATCGATAGTTCAAAAGCTAATTTTGTTTGGCTGAGACGCGCCATGAACACCGATATGGAACGCTGGATTTTTGTTAAATGGTGGGACAACGCCTCGCCCGCAATGTTGAGCGAGGATTCCGTAGAAACTCTGCGAAACAAAATTACATCTGAATTTTACGTTACTCCGGACAGTTCCGCCCATGTGGAAATTGCCGATAATTATCTTGTTAAAAAGGAAGTAAACTTTAACGGTCGCTTTGCAATTTTCACTCAGGGCTTGTGGCGGATGAGCGATAAAAGCATGGGCGGTCCTTTTGTTAATTATCTTTTTTACGATAAAGCGCAAAAACGCGTTTACATGCTGGACGGCTCGATTTACGCACCTAAATATTACAAGAAAGAAATTATTCAGCAGGTTGACGTAATGCTTCACACATTCAAAACTGCTGACGAAATAAAAGCGGAAAAAGAGAAAAAGAATAAGTAGAGATACCCCTTATTTCCGGATTCAATTTCAGTGGAAATTGTTATATAAAAAAGGCAAACGGAAAGTTTGCTTTTTTTATATGGGAAAAAACTCCCATAAATACGCCGGCCGTTAAATCAATAGTCAGACCTCATTTGTCCCCAAAACCAATCTTTTGATTTCGTCGTAACCTTCGGTTTTCAGCTATGGAGTTTTAAGATATAAACCCAAAATTGTCATTAGACCAAAAATTTCTAATGACTGCCATTAGGAAAAGTTGATTTAAGTTATTAAAGAACAACAGGTTAACTAACTGCCAAGCAGTTAATTTTAGACAAAAAACCATGTAAGAAAATCTTACTCGTTCTATTTGTAGCATAGTCCGCCACGGCGGACTATGGATGCAATTTATCATTATGCTGTTTTTTCGCAGATTGCAAGCAATCTACGTTACGAAAAATAGTATTTTTCGTAAAAATTTTAGATTAGAAAAAATTCTAATGACAATTTTGGGTTTAATGCTCAAACAGAAATAAAAAGTTTAAGAGAGTTACTGGGTATTCGATCTTCCGGTAATCTAATGAAAAATATGTAATGCTTCAGTTGGAAATGGAATTTCAAAGAGTTAAATTTAGAGAAAAAAGGAGATTCCAAAATGAAGAAACAAAAACGAGTAATTACGCCGGAACAAAAAGTAATAATCTTGCGCGAGCTGTTAGAAAACGGACGAAGCATCAGTCAATTATCCGAGCAATAC
>JALWEC010000290.1:0-546 GCA_027036655.1 Melioribacteraceae bacterium | reverse complement strand
AAGAAACAGCTGTTTGAGGAAGTGGCGGAAATATTTAAGCATAAATCAAAAACGTTTCAGATAAAGAAAGACCGTGAAAGTTACAAGCTAAAACAACAGCTCGAAAAGAAAGAAACTGCCATTTTTTATTTGTTAAATGACAATATTACATTAACCCAAAATTGTCAATAGAGAAAAATTTTCTAATGACCGCTATTAGGGAAAAGATGGGTTAACTTATTGAAAAATAATGAGTTAGTTTTTGGATAAAAAAACAAGTAAGAAAATCTTACAAAATGAAAGAGCTAAAAATTAGTTTTACAAACAAGGAAATTACCCCTTGGGGCGGTATTGTATTACTCAAAAAAATGTTAAATCATATCTCTATTGAAGAAATATTAAGTAAATTACCCTTGCCAAAACAAGGAGCAAATCGGGGATATTCTCCGATACAACTAATAGAGACCTCCTTAGTAAGCGTTAGAAGTGGCGCTAATAAATTTGAGCATTGATAGAAACTGAGACAAGGTTAAGAAGAATACCGAAATATAAGAAGTTATATTGGCG
>JALWEC010000289.1 GCA_027036655.1 Melioribacteraceae bacterium | reverse complement strand
AGTGGTTAGCAGCATAAAAACCAATGCCGATAACACAATTGACGTTACCGGACGTTTCAAAGCTTATGCGGCTGTATCTACTGACTTGGCTGTAAAATACGACTTTGATTCACTCAATACTTCCGAAGTTGATCCGGTTTATTCAGCGTTTCTGGATCCAGTAGGAACCGGAATGGGATTTGACTTCGGCGTTACGGGAGAGTGGGAGTTTTTAACTGTCGCACTTGCGGTAAACAATATCGGGTCGGTTACTTGGAATAAAAACATCGCCGAATATCAGTCCGATTTTGCTCTTTCCGTAAAAGATATTACCGATAAAGACGCTTTGGATTCTTTGAGTAACCTCATTACGGCAAACGGAAGTTTTTACGACGGTGAAATTACCACTTCTTTACCGACTGTTTTTCGTCTCGGCGCAACGGCAAAAATGAATGAGGTCGTTCCGGAAATTCCGGGTACTCTGAATCTGTCGCTTGATATTATCAAGGGCTTCAACAAGATAGCCTCTAATTCGGATGAACTCGGACTTGCTTTCGGTATGGAGTGGCGTCCTGTTTCTTTCCTTCCGATTATGACCGGATTAGGTTTCGGTAACGGACGCGCTTCTGTTGCATGGTCTGCCGGTACGGGAATTGATTTGGGTACGCTCGAATTTATTATTGCGGCAAATAATTTCGGCTCGATGCTTCAGGCAAACGACGCCAAAGAGATTAATTTTACAATGGGTTCGCGCTGGAGATTTTAACTCCGTTGAACTCTGATAATATTGATTATTGCTCCGGCAAGAAAAATAATATTTGCAAGCCAGGCTGTAAGAAAAGGATTTAACGATCCGTTCTTTCCGAAAGCCTGGCTTATTTGCATAAAGGCAAGATAAACAAAAGTAATCAGTAAGTTAATTCCAATCTGCAGAGCAATTCCCGTATGGCGTTTGTTTAACGTTAACGGCAAACCGAAAAGAAGCGTAATGATACTCGCAAAAGCAAAGGCAATTCTCGAATGATATTCAATTTCCAAACGGGTCGGGTCGTTTCCCGAATGTAAAATATTCTTTATCTCCGACGATAGTTGGGAAAGAGTCATTTCGGTCGGTTTTATCTGTTTCTTTAAAATATCTTCGGGCTTAAAGTTTAGATTATTTTCAGCTAAGGTTGTAAAAGTTTTAAGCTCTTCACTATTTCCTTTGAAAATTCTTTTAACGCCGTCGTGTAAAATCCACGCTTTGCTTTTGTAATCGTATTTCATCCTTTTCGCGTCGATTCTTTCGATAAGTTTTGTCGGATTGTTTTTGTCGAACTCTTCAATGCCTACTCTGTTCACAACTTTCTGTTTTGGGTCAAAATATCTTATCGTTATTATTCTTGTCGGCGAATCCTGAAAAATAATATTGTTCTGATTTCTTACAAGTCCGATTCTTAAAAATTTCTGTTCGATGTAAATTCGTTCCTTGTTTGCTTGCGGAACAAGATAACCGCCGAAGTAAACCGCAAACAGACTGATTAAAACGGTTGTTAAAATAAAGGGCTGCGCAATTCTCAGAAAGCTCATTCCGCTTGATTTCATTGCTGTCGCTTCGTTTGTTTCGGACAACTTCCCCATAGTAAAAAGAGCCGAAAGAAGAACCGAAACAGGAAGCATTAAGCGGATAATTTCGGGCATCAGGTAAAAATAATATTGTAAAACGATTTTTAGTCCGGCGCTGTTATCGATAAAATCATCTAACTTTTCCATTAAATCGATAATGATGAAAATAAAGATAAACGCAAGCAGCCCGAAAAGGAGAGTCAGGATAAATTGTTTTGTCAAGTATTTATCAAGAATCTTAAACAACTGCATTTTCCTTTTTGAAAAATTTCTTCACGAAGGAAAAGTCTATTTCAATCCTTTCTTTCGCGCTGATTCGGGTTAAGTAAATCCCAAGAATTCCGAGGACAATATTTGCGCTCCAAATTCCCCAAAACGGCGAAAGTAAATCGCGGTCGGCTAATTTTTCTCCCCCTATCAGGAAAGCCCAATATACAAGGAAAAAGAAGAGACTTACGCCGGCGGCTACTCCGAAACCCCCTTTCCTTAACATTGTTCCGAGAGGAACGCCGATTAGCACAAAGACAATGCACGCAAAAGGAAGGGCGTATTTCTTGTGTATTTCAACTTCGTATTTATTGATACTGCGTCTTGTCGTTTCGATACGCGTTAAGTCGGAGCGCAAACGGGAGCGGGCGACGTTAAGTTTATCGGTTACGGTGGAAAGTATCCGACGTCTAACCATTTTTGAACGGGACGGGGAATATCTTTTTTTTACCCCGGATTTGTCATTCAGAGAAGTTTCTACGATCGAAGCAATCTTTTTATCAAGCGCTTTAATCTGTCCGGCTTTTTTCGATTTAAGACTATCGACAATTTTAACCATTGCAGGAGCGCCAAGCTCTCTGTCGCCTCGCTGTAAATCGGATGTCTGCTTAAACGTAAATTGATCGGAAGGAAGCGCTATTCTGTGCCTTGAAAACTCGACTTTACGATAAACGTTTTTTTTATTGAACGAAGTTTCATGAATTTCGCCGTTGTACAAATCAAGAATCATTTTTGTTTTATCTTTCGAAAAATATATTCTTCCCTTTTTTGCGGTTATTACAACCGACTTGTTGTAATTGCGTCTGTCAAAAATTTTAAGATTTCTCATTACGTTGGTTTTCGGGTCAATTTTTTCGGACAGAATTGAGTATCCGGGTATCTCGTTTGAAATAACTCCTTCAACCAGGGAAACAGTCGGCTTTTTTCTTGAGATATCGTACATAATCATCCGCGCGGCGTGGTTGGCGTTGGGATAAACATTATTGTTAAACCAAATTAGGAATATCGCCAAAATAATCCCACCGAGTAAAGGAGGGGCCAACATTCTGAATAAACTCATTCCAGCGGATTTCATAATTGCGATTTCGTTGTTCTGCGCCATATTTCCGAAAGCCATCAAGGTTGAAATCAGCACCGCCATTGGCACGACAAGCACCAGCATCCATGCAAGATTGTAAGTAACAAGTTTAACGATAACAATCGTCGGAAGTCCTTTCCCCACAAGCCGATCGGCGAATTTCATAAGAAATTGGAGAAGGAAAATCCCCATTAATGTAACTACACCGAATAAGAACGGAAAGAAATGGTTTCTTAATATGTACTTAAATAAAATCACGCCATTTTGAATTTTTAATAAATTTAAAAATAAGACATTTAAAAATTAATTTTGAATTTGTTTTATTCGGCGT
>JALWEC010000288.1 GCA_027036655.1 Melioribacteraceae bacterium | reverse complement strand
GGCTAACGCTTACGTATTGCAGTGTAGCTCCGCTCCTCGTAATCCGCCTAAGGCGGACGAGACGGCGCTTAAAAAAAAGCCGTCATTGTGAGCGGAACGCAGTGGAGCGTGGCAATCTCCTGAATTTTTAACCTCAGCAGTTAAACTGGTTTTGAACATTCGGCAACGGTAAGTTTACCGGTGAGATTGCTTCACTGCTCCTTACGTCGCAGTTCGCAATGACGAGACAGCGCTAAAAAAACAACTGTCATTGCGAGCGAACGGAGTGAGCGCGGCAATCTCCTAAATGCTCAACTTTAGCAGTTAAAACGTTGCTGATTATTTGGCAATAGCGTGTTTCCCCGTGAGATTGCCACGTCGCTTCGCTCCTCGCAATGACGTTATAATTTAAATAGCACATTGTCTGCCCAAGGCGGACGTTTAAAACTAAAAACACACCGTTCGTCACGGCGGATTGGCGGACTCAACGGGATTCAACTTTATAGACGACTTCCCCGTTTTTAACCGTAGCGTAAATAAGGTTTTGTCCGGCGCTGTATATAATATCGGAGTAGGTGTTCGTGCTAAAGATTGCAAAGTCCGCTCTTTTACCGATTTCCAAGCTACCGACTTTTTCATTTAAGTCAAGTGATTTAGCCGCATTAATCGTATAAGCGGAAATGGTTTCTTCAATTGTCATTCCCATCTTCAGCGATGCCAGAAGCATAATCAAAAAGGGATTTAATATGTGTGAGGAACCGGGATTGTAATCTGTTGCGAGCGCTACTATCGCTCCGCTATCAATCAGCTTCCGCGCCGGAGCGTAACCGTAATCCAAGAAAAACGAAACTCCCGGGAGCAACGTAGCCGTAGTATCCGAATCAGCCAACATTTGTATTTCATCATCTTCAAGCACTTCAAGGTGGTCAACGCTTAATGCGTTTAACCCGAGCGCGGTTTCAAGTCCGCCGATACGGTTAAACTGTTCGGTATGCAGTTTAAGTTTAAAGCCGAGTTCTTTTGCGGCGATAAAAATCTTTTCAACCTGTTCTGCGGTAAAAGCGGTTGATTCGCAAAAAGCATCCACAAAAACCGCTAATCCGTTCTCCTTTATATAGGGCAGCATCTCTTCAATAACTACCGCAACATACTTCTCTTTGTCGTTCTGATATTCAGGAGGGAAAGTATGCGCGCCGAGAAATGTCGGGAGAATATCAATCGGAAAAATCGCATCGAGTTCCTTAATTACCTGCAGAAGTTTTATTTCGTCGTAAAAACTGAGTCCGTAACCGCTTTTTATCTCCAGCGTTGTTACTCCCTGCCGGATAAAACTTTCAACTCTCGGTTTGGAAATCTCAATCAGTTCGTCAACCGAAGAACTGCGAACAGCGTTTACCGTATTCAGAATTCCGCCGCCCTGTTTTGCTATCTCCTCGTATGTAGCTCCGGATAATCTCATGCGGAATTCGTCCGCTCGTGAACCGGCAAAAACCGCGTGAGTGTGGCTTTCCACAAGCCCGGGCAAAACAATTTTTCCCGTTAAATCAAATACTTCGT
The DNA here is from genome assembly GCA_027036655.1 of Melioribacteraceae bacterium. Classification (GTDB taxonomy): domain Bacteria; phylum Bacteroidota; class Ignavibacteria; order Ignavibacteriales; family Melioribacteraceae; genus WGAL01. The sequence goes on along the minus strand of JALWEC010000288.1, from coordinate 8,809 downwards.
CATACTCCGCGCGTTCTATTACATGATTCGGAATAAATTCAGCAATAGTATCGTCTTCGACGACAATCGAAAAATTTTCGAGAACGCCCGGGGAATTCATGTCTGCGCCTCTTTTAATATTCTCTTCCAATGTATTTATGGTAACAATTTGTTCCGGATTGTAAAATAATCGTTTCATTGTTTATCCTAAATAAAAGCGGTTAATCATAAATTAAATTCACACAATCTTTAATATGCTAAATTTTTGTCACTGTACCAATATTTTCGTAATTTTGTAAGATAAAAAATAATTGTTTGAGGAAATAATATGGCAGGAAAGAAAAGTCTTAAAATTTTGTTCGTAACCTCTGAAGTAATCCCCTTCATGAAAACAGGCGGTTTGGCGGATGTTTCAGCCGCATTGCCTCAAAGACTTTTGCAACATGGCCACCAAGTTAGAATATTAGCTCCCAAATACGGAGCAATAGACGAACGAAAACATAAAATCCACGAGGTTGTACGGCTTCAGGACTTAACTACGAAAATCGGTAAAAAAGAAGTAACTTTTTCAATTCGCTCCTCTTTTCTTCCGGGACAAAAACACCGCGTGCAGGTTTATTTTTTGGATGAGCCGAATTATTTTGCTTCCCGTCATTCGCTCTACACCGACCCTCTTTCGGGCAAAGATTTTTCAGATAACGACGAACGCTTTATTCTCCTTGCAAAATCCGTTTTCGAATTAATCAAACAGCTCGGCTGGTATCCCGATATAATACACTGCAACGATTGGCAGAGCGGATTAATTCCCGCGTATCTTAAAACCGTTTATAAAGACGACGAAGACATTCAGAATATTAAAACCCTTTTTACTATTCATAATATCGCTTATCAAGGCGCTTTCGGAAAATCAACTTGTAAGAAGACGGGACTGCCGGAAAATGTCTGCACGGAAACAAAAGTACTGCATAAAGGAAAGTTTAATTTCCTTAAAGCCGGAATCGTTTATGCCGATACGATTAATACGGTAAGCCAAACTTACGCAAAGGAAATTGCAAGCGACCCGAAGCTCAGTTTCGGTTTGATGGATGTTCTGAAAAAACGGAAATCCGATTTGCACGGAATCGTAAACGGCATAGATATGAACATCTGGAATCCCGAAAAAGATAAGCTGATTCCGCATAAATACAGCGTTAAAAAACTTGATAAGAAAAAAGAAAATCGCGCCGCTCTCGCCGAAAAATTTAACGGGGAAATTGACGACAATACTCCGATAATCGGAAACATTTCCCGGTTGTACAACACAAAAGGTTTCGACCTTCTTCAGAAGGCATTCCCAAAATTAATGGCGATGAATATTCGCCTTGTTATTCTCGGCACCGGCGATAAGAAATTCCACCAATTTCTTGAAGAAATGGCTTTTGACCATAAAGATAAATTTATCTTCTATCCCGGATTTGACGATAAATTAGCCCATTTAATTGAAGCGGGCTCCGACATCTATCTTATGCCTTCAAAAACCGAGCCTTGCGGCTTGAACCAGATGTACAGCATGGTTTACGGAACCGTTCCCGTTGTTCATGCTACAGGCGGTTTGATTGACACCGTTCAGAATTTTGATGAAAAAACCGGCGAAGGAACAGGATTTGTTTTTGAAAAATATAATGTAACTTCTTTAATCGGCGAACTTAAACGCGCAGTTTCAATATTTGTCGAGAAACCTGAAACTTGGACAAAAATTATGAAAAACGGAATGAAACGGGATTTCTCGTGGCTGAATTCCGCAAAAAATTACATCGAGCTTTACAATAAAATTGTTCAGGAGTAGGATGATTCCCCAAGCTATTTTTCTCGATCGTGACGGAACGATTAATTTTGACTACGGCTATTTGGGAGACGTTTCTAAGGTGGAAATTCTTGACGGCGTTATTGACGGTATGCTGAAACTTAAGGAAAAATTTCCCGGGATTATCTTTATCGTTATTTCAAACCAGGCGGGAATTGCGCGCGGCTTAATTACACTGGAACAAGTGCGCAATGTAAACAGTAGAATACAGCAGCTTCTAAATGAAAAAGGGATTACTATTTCAAAATTTTACCACTGCCCTTTTCACCCCGAGTTCAGTTCGGAAGAAGACTCAAAATGCAGAAAACCTTCTCCCGAGATGCTCTTTGAAGCTGCAAATGATTTTAATTTGAATTTGACAAATACTTACTTTATCGGCGACAGACACACCGATATTGAAAGCGGACTAAACGCAGGAACAAAAACAATTTTATTGAAATCGGAAATATATCCGGATGAAGCTGAAATCTTAAATAATAAAAATGCGGCTCCCGATTTTATTGCCAATAATTTTTTAGAAGCAGCCGAGTTTATAATCGGCGAAGCAAACGGAGGTAATTAGTGCATAAACATAGATTCATTTTTTTATTAACCGTTATTCCCCTTCTCTTTTTTGCGGGATGCAACGACGCCCCGAACAGCGTGGGTTCTAATCTTCTTCCTCTCTCGGATGAGATTAATCTTCAAACTTGGAACACCTTGGATAACCCTTTATCCGAAAGATCGTTTACATTTAAAGATACTCTTTCGTTAAGTTACTCAAACACGGTTTTACTCGGCTCTTACAATCAGGCAAAAAGTTATCTGCTTGTTAAATTTTTAATTTCACTTCCCGATTCCATTAAAGACGCTCTGTCCGCGGACAGTTTAACCTTTGTGGAATCATGGTTGAGTTCCAATATTAAATATAAACTCGGCGACGGCACAAGTCTTGATTTTACCGCCCATAACATAAATTCCAACTGGAACGCCGGAAAATTTACGCTTGATAGTCTCACCGCGCTCGAGTTCGACCCGCAGGACGTTTATCTTAATCAGGAGTTAACCGATTCGACTTTTAAGTTTCACATTCAACCTGACGCGCCAAAGGAATGGCTTTACTCGCAGGTAAATCCCGACTCGGCGCATAACTACGGAATATATCTCGAACCGAACGCCGGCGGGAACTTGATTCTCGGATTTCCCGCGCTGACTTCGGCGCTTTCTAACGGAAGATTAAAACTTACTTGCGTTACGCAAATCGTAGGTTCTTCAAAATTGGATACGCTCGGCTTTTACACAAGCGCGGACGTACATGTAGTTGAGCGTCCCCTTCCTTCCGTCAGCGGCAGAATGGTTCTACAGGCGGGAACCGGAGTGCGCAGCGGTTTATATTTTGATTTTTCTTCTTTCCCGAAAAGCACGATTATCAATAAAGCGACATTAAAAATTTATTATGATATCGCGGAAGCGGAATTCGGCACTAACAAGTCCGACACTTTGTACCTTAATATGTTCGCGGATTCTTCGGCGCACACGATCCTCGGCTCAATGGGTACCGAATATTTATTCGGCGATTCCACAAAGTTCAGCGGCGAATTGACAACGTTTGTTCAAAAATGGGTGGACAGTTCCGCCGTTAATCAAGGTATGCAGATTAAATTATCGGACGAAGAAACAACCGCCAATCAGCTCCTCCTTTTCGGAGCAGATTATCCCGACTCTACCAAAAGACCTCAATTAGAAATCCTTTATACGAAGATGAGATAATATGAAAAATGTGAATAAATTTATTACGGTATTACTTTTATTAACTTCGGTTTCACTTTTCGGACAAAGTTCTATTTACTCGAGATACGGACTCGGAATTGCAAGCAACGGCGTTTCAGCCAGAACTACGGCTCTCGGCGGTTCCACAACAGCGCTTTCCGAAACCGATCATCTCGGAACTTCAAACCCCGCCGGCTGGAGTACGTTAAAATTAGTCAGATTTGAAGGAGGCCTTTCGTTAACGCAAATGCAGCAAACCGACGACAACGGGAGCAGAAACGTTTTTACAACTCGTTTCCAAGGCGTAAGATTTGGAATTCCCATCCAGCACGATTACGGAATTGTCTTAGCGTTTTTCCTTGAACCATTAACTTTTGTTGATTATTCTGTACAAAAAAACTACACCGATGCCGATTTTGGCAACTACGACTTAAAATATTCCGGCGAAGGAGGATTATCAAAATTCGGGTTTGGTTTAACATACCGGCTTCATGTGGGAGTTTCGCTCGGGGCGACTTTTGATTATTACACCGGCTCAACCAACTACAAATCCGAAGTTATTTTTAATGAATTTTCCGGCTATAAAAATTCAACGCTTACAAAAAAGTTCGATCAGCACGGAATCGGTTTTACAGTAGGAGCAATTTCAAACAATTTTGCCAGAATTATCAAATCCGACGCAATTACGGATTTGAGATTCGGCACAACATACAGATATATCCCCAAAGTCGCTATCGATACATTTCTTGTGGTGAAATCAAGCATTGAAGAAATTACGACCGCGCATGATGTTGTCGATTCCAAAATTCCGTATGACTTATCTTTTGGCATAAAATTGGTTTTACATAAATCGACAACTTTACTTTCTGATTTTGAGTTTTCACCTTGGTCAAAATTTAGAATGGCTGATATTTTAGGAACACATTTTACGGATAGGACGAGATTCACGCTCGGTTTGGAATATAAGGATATGAGAAAAAAGACCAAAACATTTTGGGAAAGGTTATCTTACAGAGCCGGATTCTCATATAAAAAGATGAAATATTTAGTTTACAATAATCAGATAAATGAATACGCTGCGAGCGTAGGATTGGGAGTTCCGATTAATTTTAATGATATTCTTGATCTGTCGCTTCGTTTCGGACAAAGAGGAACTGCCGATTTCGGTTTGGTTACTGAAAAGTTTGATAGTTTTGGTATCTCCCTGTCGTTCGGGGAAAAATGGTTTTTTAGAAGAAGATAATTAAATTAGGAGACACCTGCTATGAAAAAGACGATTGTTTTGCTTGGCTTCGCTTTAACGCTGCTTTTTGTAGCTCCCGTAAAAGAATTGAAAGCTGAAAATTATTTGCCGAATAATGAAATTGCGGCAAGCGACAGTATGAACTTAATGGCTGAGTTCAGTCTGTTTTACGAATACTACAAAAATAAAGATTATAAAAGCGCTCTTCCCTACGGTTTTGATATAATAAACAGAAACCCGAAACCGTTTCTGCGTTATCATCCTTTTACCAAAATGGCTGATATGATTTGGTTTATGCACGACTCGGTCGCTACAAAACCGGAAGAAAAATTAGCTTATGCCGACACATTAATCTACACTCTGAACAAAGGGATGAAGTATATCAAGGATTCGGTTAAACTTTCCGATTTTCATAAAATGGAAGGCGTTGTTTACGAAACTTGGTACGAACCTTCAAAAATCGATTCTGCCGTTCGTCATTATGAAATTGCTCTTAAATTGAACCCTGATCTTGAGAATTACTATAAAGACAGATTGGGATTACTCTATGTTAAACTTTCGGAAAACGATGACAGCTACAAGATGAAAGCGCTTCAATTATATTCGGCGATGTCGGAAAAAGAGCCCTCAAATCCTACTTGGATAAAAAGAATTGAAGGTCTTGCCGAAAACATTGACGAGCTTGTTGACATAACTAAAAAAGCCTGGGATTTGGATAAAAACAACACTGAAAAAGCTTGGAAATACGCTTCACTATGTATTAAAGCCGAAGAGTATGAAAAAGCAATTGAACCTCTTCAGTTCCTGATAAAAAAATCTCCGGAAGTTGTAAACTACAGAGTTGAGCTTGCCCGCGCATATACTAAACTGGAAAAATTCCACGATGCGCTTAAAGAATACAAAGAGTTGATTAAGCTCGATCCTAAAAATCGCGATTACTATGTAAATACGGCGATTATTTACAAAGATATGGATCAGCTTTCGGTAGCGCGTTCATATCTTGAAAAAGCCATGAAAGTTGACCCGAAATGGGATTACCCCCATTATGTACTCGGAACGATTTACGAACAAGCCGCACGCGCCTGTAAATTTGATTTTAACGCCAAGTTGGTTTATTTGCTGGCGAGAAATGAATACAGAAAAGCCGTGAGCTTAAAAGGAACTTACGCATCTGTAGCAGCCGAAAGAGTTGCAGCGCTTAAAGATTCGGTTCCTCAGAAAGAAGATTATTTCTTCCGCAAACTTAAATCCGGCGATAAAGTTAAAGTTGCCGGTCAATGTTTCGGCTGGATTAAAAGAAGCGTAATCGTACCTTAAAAAAGAAAGGAAATTAAAATGTTAAATTATTTAAAGAACGACCCTGAAATTTTTAAGATTGCCAATCAGGAACTCGACAGACAAGAACATTATCTTGAACTGATTGCTTCCGAAAACTTTGTAAGTCTTCCCGTATTAGCAGCCGCCGGCTCGGTGCTTACCAATAAGTACGCCGAAGGTTATCCCGGCAAACGCTATTACGGCGGATGCGAATTTGTTGACTTGGCGGAAGACTTAGCTCGCGAAAGATTAAAACAACTTTTCGGAGCCGAATATGTGAATGTACAGCCGCACAGCGGTTCACAGGCAAATATGGCTGTTTACATGACCTTACTTAAACCGGGCGATACGATTCTCGGATTAAGTCTGGATCACGGCGGACATTTAACGCACGGCTCGCCGGTTAACTTTTCCGGTAAAATTTACCGCGCCGTGGGTTATCCTCTTAACAAAGAAACCAAGATGCTGGATTACAACATCATTGAAGATTTAGCCGTTAAGGAGAAGCCGAAAATTATCGTTGCCGGAGCCAGCGCTTATTCACGCGATTGGGATTTTGCCAAGTTCCGCGAGATTGCAGATAAAGTCGGCGCTTTCCTTATGGCTGATATTGCTCATCCCGCCGGATTAATTGCAAAAGGGTTTCTGAACAATCCGCTTCCCTACTGCGATGTTGTTACCACGACAACTCACAAAACATTACGCGGTCCTCGAGGCGGAGTAATAATGATTGGGAAAGACAGAGAAAATCCGCTCGGGATTAAAACGCTAAAAGGCGACAGATTGAAATTAATGTCGGAGCTTTTTGACAGCACCGTAATGCCGGGAATTCAAGGCGGACCTTTGATGCACATTATTATGGCTAAGGCGGTCGCGTTCGGCGAAGCGCTTCAAGATTCTTTTAAGGATTACATCGAGCAGGTTATTAAGAACGCCAAAAGATTATCGGAAAGATTAATGGAAAAAGATTTCGATATAATCTCCGGCGGAACCGATAATCACTTGATGTTAATTGATTTAACAAATAAAGGAATCAGCGGAAAGAAAACCGAAAAAGCGCTTGAAAAAGCCGGTATAACGGTCAACAAAAACATGATTCCCTTCGATACAAAAAGTCCTTTTATTACAAGCGGAATCAGAATCGGAACTGCCGCAGCAACTACACGCGGTATGAAAGAAGAGGAAATGGACAGAATAGCGGAATTCATCAACGATGTTGTTAACAACTACAAAGATGATGAAAAATTAGCTTCAATCAGAAATGAAGTAAGAACACTCTGTGACAAATTCCCTCTTTATCCCGAATTAGCGTAAAATCACATTCATTTTATGATATCGAAAAGGCTGTCCGAAAGACAGCCTTTTTTATTTATAGAGACCTTTGCATAACCCCGTAATATTTCATTCTTCTTCCGCCAAGGCTGGATCTGAATTACAAGTTATCAAGTTCTGCAAAGCCTTTTATAAAATTACTTCAGCAAAATCATCTTCTTTGTCGAAACAAATTTTCCGGCGGTTAATCTGTAGATATATGTTCCGCTCGAAAGATTTGAAGCGTCAAATTCTACTGAGTGAGAACCTGCGGTTACTTTTCCTTCGACCAGATTTGCCACTTCTTCTCCGAGAATATTAAAAACTTTAAGCGTAACAAATTCATCCTTCGGCAAAGCATAGTTAATCTTAGTTGTAGGATTGAACGGATTGGGATAATTTTGTGAAAGCGTAAATTCGGCGGGAAGAGTTTCATCCTCAACATCCGTCGTACCAAGAATATCTTTCAAGATTAAATTATTCGGGTCCAACTCCACAGATAAAGGATAGCTGTTAACTTCAATCTCAAAACTCTGATTTACAGCGTCATTAAAGACCGTAACCAAAGTATCCCCTTGCTCGGTTGTAATTTTAAGCTGAACAGGCATTGTAAAAAATCTTGGATTGGTATTTGTATTCTGAGTTAAAGTAACTATTGCATAATAATTGCTGTCGGTTATCACTCGCTTAAAATCGACTCTGTATTTCGGGTAATTCTCTCCGTAAATCCATTCGTTAAAAAAGTAAGTTAAATCGGTTCCCGATACCGCGCTCGCGACTGCGGCAAACTGGTCGGTTGTCGCCGAATTATACGCGTAGCGAGGATCGTTAAGGTAAGACTGCAAGATGTTAAAAAATGTAGAATCCCCTACAATTCCGCGAAGCATGTGGATTACCACCGCGCCCTTCGCATAGCTTCTCGCGTAATTAAAAATGCTGTTTACGTTTGAAATATCCTGGACATAAATAGGTCCGTAAGCATATTTAGCAGTTGACATGTAACTTTCAATCCTGTCCTCGTATGCGCCTTCGCCGTAAACATGTCCGAGCCATAACGCTTCGGTGAAAGTAGCAAAACCCTCGTTCAGCCAGATATCGTGCCAAGTGGCGCAGGTAACTTTATCGCCGAACCACTGATGCGCAAGCTCGTGAGCTATAATCGTTTCGCCGTAAGCCCCGATTGAAGTACACGTTTGATGCTCCATTCCGCCGCTCCAGCCAAACTCCGCATGACCATATTTTTCATCAAAGTATGGATACAAACCGTAAATATCATGATAATATTCAAGCATCCCGACGGTTTTATTTAATCTTGCCTCGCGGGTTGAATTTAGGTTTTCCGGATAGTTAAAATGGCGGACAATCAT
>JALWEC010000287.1 GCA_027036655.1 Melioribacteraceae bacterium | reverse complement strand
GTCTCAGGTCTAATAGATACTTTTACAAAACCTAAAATTGTCATATTGAGTTCGCCACAGCGAATGTCGAAGCCGTCCGAAATATCTCTAAACTCCGTATAATAACCGGTTCTGAGATTCTTCATTTCACTTCGTTCCATTCAGAATGACATTTATGCAAATCCTTCTGAAATCAATTGACAAAAAAATTGTATTGAATTTAATGAAAATTTTAATAACTTGTCAAATACAATTATCGCAATTCGGGGTAAAGTGATTTTTGAAAAATTCTTTTGGGGTAAAAATGGGGCAAGTCAAACAAATTTTTCTTTTTCTGTTTTTTAATTCAATATTTCTTTATGCTCAAATAAATTACGGCGCCAAAGAGATAGCGTTGGGTAATTCCGGTGTGGCAATGTCGGATAACGCTATGGCTCTTTTCGGTAATCCGGCGGGAAGCGCTCAAATTGATTGGAGTGAATTTTCGGCTTATTACGCTCCCTCCTATTTTGGAGTAAAAGAGCTGGCAACGGGGTCTGCCGCAGCTTTAGCGCCGTTTTCATTTGGCGTAGTATCCGGCGGATTTTCAACTTACGGCTTTGATTTGTATCGCGAAACAACGGTTTCCGTTTCCTTCTCAAGAAAATTTTTCAACCGGGTTTTACTCGGGCTTGGTCTCGACTACCGAAATTTGAAAATCGCCCGCTATGGCAACGCGGGTTCTCTTTTATTGAATTTCGGATGCTTGTTCTACCTGTTCAAGCGGGCGCGATTCGGTTTTGTCGTAAAAAACTTTACCCGTTCAACATACGGGAACTATCAAAATCAAATTCCCACAATTATTTCAATTGGAGCAAGCGTAAATCCAATTGATGAAATTACGCTGAACGTCGCTATTTGCAAGGACTTGGAATATCCCGTCTCCGCTCGTTTCGGATTGGAATACGGAATATTTCAGAATTTCGATTTACGGTTCGGTTACCGAACCGAGCCGAATTCATACACGGGAGGAATCGGTTTAAAGTATAAATATTTCGAGCTTGATTACGCCGTTTTTACACATGAAGATTTACCCCTTTCACACCAAGTAGGTTTAATCATAGCTTTATCGGACATATCAAGACGTAGAGAAATGATAGCAAAGACAATGGGTTTGAAGTGAAGCGGACCGCCGCGTTAATATTATTGAATCTAACTTCATTAATTTTGGGGCAGACTGTATCAGACTTAAAATTGGATGAAATAATAAACCGTTTTGTACGGATGACGAGCGAAGAACAAGAGAATTCATCGTTATATGATTATTTTGAAAATATTCATGAACATCCGATTGATATTAACAGCGCAGGTTATGCCGAGCTTAATCAGCTGCCCGTTTTGGATTACTATTCCATTGAGAAAATTATTAACTACAGAAAACGGAGGAAAGGGTTTCAATCCGTAACCGACTTGTACAAATGCGGAATCAGAAAAGAGGTGGCGGAGATGATTATGCCGTTTGTTTCAACCGGCAAGCGGAAAGAATCCGGTAAAATGAATTTCGGTTCATTAAAAACAAGAAGCTACGGCATTTCAAAATATCCGGAAATGAACGAATCTGACTTTGAAGGGAATAATCTGAAAATCAATAACAGAATAAAACTAAATTATGCGAATATGATTTATATTAACGCGCTTGCCGATAAAGACGCGGGAGAAAAAAGTTATGCCGATTTTTATTCTTACAACATTTCATATAGAGACGACGGTTTTGTTAAAAAAGTAATACTAGGAAGTTACACCGTAGAATTCGGGCAAGGGCTTGCTGTTTGGAGTCCATACGCATTTTCAAAATCCGCTGATGCGGTAAACAGCGTGGTAAAGCACCCACGTGGAATTTCTGCTTACGCTTCAAGCGGCGAAAATCGTTTCCTTTACGGCGGAGCAACAGAAATTGCTTGGGACAATTTCACATTAATTCCCTTTTATTCAATTCAAAAAACGTCAGGAGTAGTTGATTCTTCCGGTTTTACTTCGTTGAATATGTCCGGACTTTTTCGCACATCAGATGAAATCGCCAAAAAGAAAAACATGACAATTAGAACCGAAGGGTTAATTACCGGTTATCAAAACAGAAAGAAAAATATTTTAGTAAAACTTCTCTTTATGAAAAATAACTTTTCACGTCCCTTTTACAGCCGGCTATTTCCGGAAAATCTTTTCAATCGGCAAATCTCGGTTTCCGGATTTTTCAAAATCGGGTTTAAGCGACTGCGAATTACCGGAGAAGTATGCGCCACTAATGGCATAGTCGCCTATAATTATTCCGCACAATTTTTAATATCAAAATATGTCAATATAATTTCGGCTTTCAGATATTATCCTCAGGATTACTTTGCTCTCTTTTCAAACGGTTTTGGCGAAAGAAAAAACACTAATAATGAAAAAGGTATTTACAACGGAATACGGATAACTACAAAGTTCGGGAGATTAAATTTTTACTACGATTTCAACAAAACTCTTTTCCGTACGACTACCGAACCTTTTCCGGTGAAACGGAATGATTACTTGGTCGATTATAACTCGCCGAGATTTTCAAACGGGAGATTTCGTTTACGATATCACCGTGAGTTAAAAGAGCATTACCTTACTCTTGATAATTATGACACTAAAGCGTTAACAAATCTTGTAACCGAAAGATTTAGATTTGCCCTTTATTACAACATAGGTGACCAATTCAGGTTAACTTCACAGTTAGATATATCGGCTTTCAGAAGCGCGATGAAAAGTGAAACAGGATATTCTCTTTCCGAGGAGATACGAAGCGCATTATTTGAAAATGTAACTCTCTACGGACGAATTATTTTCTTTGAAACTCCCGGTTACGATTCCCGAATTTATCTTTATGAAAATGACTTAAACGGAGTATTCAATATGGGACTCTTTTACGGAGAAGGGATTTCAGAATATATTTTGTTGAGATATGAGATTGTAAAAGGAGTTAATATCACAGCTAAATATTCCGAAATTTACCGTCCGGATTGGATGATTACTTCCGGGGAAAACATCATTCAAAATGTTACCGATAGAAGAATTGCCGTGGAAGTCGAAACCAAAATTGAGAAATAGAGACCTTTGCATAACCTAAATTTGTCATATTGAGTTCGCCACGTTTACCCCGACTGCTTTTCGTTGGGGGCGAATGTGTAAGCCGTCCGAAATATCTCTAAATTCGGTATAATTACCGGTTTTGAGATTCTTCTTCCCGACTTTGTCGGGACTCAGAATGACATATAAATTAGGTTCTGCAAAGCTT
>JALWEC010000286.1 GCA_027036655.1 Melioribacteraceae bacterium | reverse complement strand
AAAATCCCGAGAACAACGGCTATGTTAATAAACGCCGTTAACACTATATTGAATGAAAGTCCGAATATCAGCATCTGCCCGAACTTATCTCGAATATTCTTCATCTGTAGAAGAGATACAAAAAACAGCATCAAATACAACGTTGTAACAAACAGAGTTCCGGCGAAACCGAGTTCTTCGCCGAGTATCGAAAAAATAAAATCTCCGTAAGATTCGGAAACGAACAAGTTTGCCTGCGAGCTTTCTCCCAATCCTACTCCCGTTAATCCGCCGCTTCCCAAACCGATTCTTGCTTGATAAACCTGGTCGTTAATTTTTTCCGCAACGCCGTGCGAATTAAAATAAGAGACTATTCTCGCTCTCGAGTGCGGATACGCCCACATCATCGCGACAACAAAGAGCAAACCGACAATCGAGACAGCCGCAATATGTTTAACCCGCGCGCCCCCTACAAACAACATCGTCATTCCCACAAACGCAACAATAAAAGCGGTACTCATATTCGGTTGAATCATAATTAAAAACGCGGTAACGCCAATCCAGATAAGGGGATAAAGCAAACCGTGTTTGAACTCGGCGATTCTGTCTCCGAGTCGATAAATCATATAGGAGATGTGAACAATCAAAATAATTTTAGCCGCTTCGGAGGGCTGAAATTTTACAAAGCCTAAATCAAGCCACCTTGACGCCCCTTTCACAGTCGTGCCGAAAGCAAATGTTGCAAGAAGCGCGATAACCGCGCCAAGCAGCAGCCACTTTGTTATCTTCTGATAAAACTGATACGGGAAAATCATTCCTACGACAAATGTACCGATGCCGAAAATAATAATTCTAAGGTGATGATTAAACAATGTCGCGAAATTATTAGATTTTTCCAAGCTGTACATACTGCTTGCGCTTAAAACAATTATCGCTCCGATTACAACGAGAGCGGTAACCAGCCCGAGTAAAATTTTATTATATCGTTTTAGTTTATAAGTCATTTACAATTCTCTTAAATTCTTTTCCGCGTTCTTCATAGTTGGGAAACAAGTCGAAGCTTGCGCAAGCCGGCGAAAGAAGCACAACGTCTCCTTTATCGGCATCGTTAAACGCTCCTTTAATTGTTTCCTCAAAGGAATCATAGATTTCGGTTTTAACTTTGCCGGAGAAAAAGTTAAATATTTTATCGGCGGATTCCCCGACGGTGTAAATCTTTTTAACCCGCTTCAACACTTCGGATTCTATATCGCCGTAATCATTTCCTTTGTCGCGTCCTCCGAGAATCAATCGGATTGGCTTGTCAAAACTTCTGAGAGCATAAAAAACGGAAACCGTATTTGTCGCTTTCGAGTCATTTATGAATTTTATTCCGTTTATCTCTCTGACAAATTCCAATCGATGCTCTACATTTTCAAAAGTCGCGAACGCTCCTACAATAGCTTCGTTCGGAATATTCAGCTTTTTAGCCGCAACGGTTGCAGCCAAAGCGTTCATTAAATTATGCTCCCCTTTTATTGAAAGCTTTTCAGCGTCGCAGATTTCTTCCGCGCGTCCGTTTTCACTGAAGAAAATCTTTCCCTTTTCAGCATACGCGCCGTTAATAAGTTTTTCCGAAATCGAAAATCCGAATTGCCGCGATTTTAACGCCGGAAGATTTTTTAAGATAACTTCGTCGCCGGCATTAAAAACAAAAACATCATCCTCCGTTTGATTTTCAATAATGCGGAATTTCGAATCAATATATTTTTGAAAATTATTTTCATATCTGTTCATATGATCGGGAGTTATATTTAACAGCAATGCAATGTCGGGACGAAAAGTATCAATAAAATCAAGCTGAAAACTTGAAAGCTCCAGAGCCGTAAAACCGTCCGAACCAATAGAATCAACCACGTCCGAGAACGCAATGCCGATATTTCCCGCAGTTACAACTTCCTTCCCGGCAAACTTTAGCAAGTGTGAAATCAGCGAGGTAGTAGTAGTTTTTCCGTTAGTTCCGGTTACGCCGATTATTAAAGATTTGTTAAACAAGTAGGCAAACTCAACTTCGCTGATTACTTTCAGACCCTGTTTTTTAGCTTTGACAATTACGTCCGCATCGCTCGGGACTCCGGGACTGACGACAATCAAATCACTCTCAAACAACTTCTCCGAATGTCCGCCGATTTCAAAATCAATATTTTCCTTTTTAAGTTCGGCAATCCTTTCGGTAAGTTTTTCCGCGCTTCCTCCGTCGCTCACAAATGGAACGCCTCCCATTCGCTTGCAAAGTTTTGCGGCGGCTAATCCGCTCCGCGCGGCTCCGATTATTCCGATTTTTTTATCTTTAATATTTATCATCTTACCTTAAACGACGCCAAACTGATTATTACAAGAATTATTGTGATTATATAAAAGCGAATAACGATTTTCGGCTCAGCCCAATTCAACAATTCAAAATGATGATGAATCGGGGTCATCTTAAAAACTCGTCTTCCTTCGCCGTATTTCTTTTTTGTATATTTAAAATAACTTCGTTGAATTATCACGCTTACCGTTTCCATAAAAAATATTCCGCCGAGAATCGGGAGAAGTAGTTCCTTCTTAATCAATACGCTGATTATCCCGAACACGCCGCCAAGCGCAAGGGAGCCGGTATCGCCCATAAAAACTTCAGCCGGATAAAAATTGTACCAGAGAAAGCCCAAACCCGCTCCTATTATTGCGGCGATAAAAACGGTTAATTCTCCTGAACCGGGCAGATAGAGTATGTCGAGATAATTTGCGTAAATCGAGTTACCCGAAACGTAGCTCATCAAAGCCAAAGCCAGCATTACAATCACAATGTTTCCGATTGCAAGCCCATCCAAGCCGTCCGTCAGATTTACCGCGTTGGAAGTAGCCGTAACGATAAACATTACCGCAGGGATGTAAAATATTCCGTAATCGAGATTTAAGTTTTTGAAAAAGGGAATTGTGGTTAACGTCGCAAATCCGTCAAACTGAGGGAGAAAATAAACCGCCGCGCCCACTATTAAACCGACAAGAAGCTGCCCGAGCAATTTGTAGCGCGCGATTAAACCTTTTTCATATTTTTTAATTACCTTTAAATAGTCGTCGAGAAAACCTACTCCGCCGAGAATAATCAAACCAAAGAGTGCAAGCAAAGTATAAACGCTTAAAATATCTCCCCAAAGAATCACGGGAATAATAATTGAGAAAAGAATTATTACTCCGCCCATCGTCGGCGTTCCTTTTTTAGAAAAATGCGACTGCGGTCCTTCCCTCCGAATTTCCTCGCCTATCTGTTTCGACTGCAGATAACGAATAACTTTAGGACCGATATAAAAATTAATAAGGAGCGCCGTGATTGCCGCCAACGCGGAACGAAACGAAATGTACTTAAACATATTCGCGCCGGGAATTTCGTTGAAATATTTAAAAAAGTAATAAAACATTATTTCTCTTTCTCCATCAAAAATTCAACAACGCGTTCCATTTTCATGCCTCTCGAACCTTTAACAAAAACAACCGAATCGTTCAAATCTTTCTTTTTGAGATAAGCGAAAAGAGAAGTAATATTTCTGAAATGTTTATGTTTCACTTTTAATTCTTCATCAGTAAATTTCATCATTTTACCGATTGACAAAACTTCGTCCGGTTTCAATCTGTTAATTTTCTTCCCTAATTCTCTGTGTATTTCTTCGGCTCTTTCTCCGAGTTCAAAAATATCTCCGAGAATAACAATCTTGTTCTTCCGGCTCTTAATTCGTTTTATGCTTTTTATTCCGGCGACAACAGATTCCGGATTTGAATTGTACGTATCGTTTATTAACGTAAATCCGTTTAGATTAATTACTTCAAATCTGCCCGGCGTTGGTTTTAATTTTGACAATCCCGCGAGAATTTCCTTTTTATTCAGTCCCAAAGTAATTGCAATTGCGACCGAGCTTAGAACGTTTGCAATCTGAGCTTCCCCTTGTAAATTAAGTCTGAACTCAAGATTTTTTCTTGAAGACGAAATTTTTATCTTAGGAAATCCGTTAGCGTCAATATCTGCAACTTCCCCTTTAATATCAGGCGTTCCTTTAAATCCGAAAGTTTGCACGCGGGAATATTTCCCGACCAATCCTTTCAATAATTTATCATCGGAGTTAAGAAGAATTTTGCCGTTTCTCTTTTCAGTAACGTCCGCCAATGTTTTCTTCTCGTTAAGCACGCTCTTTTTATCTTTAAGAAATTTAAGATGCGCCTGCCCGATATTTGTAATGAGCGCTATGTCGGGCTGTGCAATTTCTGCGATATATTTTATTTCCCCGAAATGATTTGTTCCTAACTCCACAACCAAAACTTCATCTGAGAGTTTTGCCTCGCTTATTGTAAGAGGCAATCCGATGTGATTATTATTGTTTGCCGTTGTAGAATGTACTTTAAACCTTTCCGACAAAATTACCGACGTAAAATCCTTTGTCGTTGTCTTTCCGTTGCTTCCCGTTATCGCAACAACTTTGTAATTTAATTTTTCTCGTTTAATCCGAGCTAATTCACCGAACGCAAGCACGGTATCCTTAACGGCAACAATGGTTGCGTCAACATCGTCAAACTCGGAAAGTTTTTTCTCGTTTATAACGACTGCCGCCGCGCCTTTTTTAACGGCTTCACTAACAAAATTATGTCCGTCAAAATGTTTCCCTTTAATTGCCACAAATATTCCGCCCGGCTTAACCTTGCGCGAATCAATAACAAAAGAGGACGACGGTTTGTAAGCGTCGGGGTTGAAAATCTCCGCGCCGGTTAAATTAAATAAATCCGATATGTTAAAAAGTCGTTTGCTCATAAGTTCAAATATTTCTCCGCAATCTCTTTATCGGAAAAATGATTTCTAACCCCGTTAATTTCCTGATAATTTTCATGTCCCTTTCCCGCAATAATAACAACGCAATTTTCATCGGCTTCCGAAACAGCTGATTTTATTGCCTCTTCTCTGTCGGGATTAACGTAAACATCCTTGTTTTTTAATCCGGAAACTACGTCGCGGATTATCTCTTCGGGATTTTCGGTGCGCGGATTATCCGACGTAACAAAAATCTTATCGGAAAACTCTTCGGCGACTTTTCCCATTTCGGGGCGTTTGGTTTTATCTCTGTCCCCTCCCGCTCCGAAAACAGTGAAGATTTTCATAGCGCTTCCGGCTATTTTCCTTGCCGCTTTCAACGCCGCTTCCAAACTTCCCGCCGTGTGAGCGTAATCGATAACAACGGTCTTTTCCCCTTTTTTAATAACTTCAAATCTGCCGGGAACCTGCGGCATGGTTTTAATTCCTTTTACGGCGGCGTCTATGGGGATTCCGCTTTCCACAGCCGATGCAAAAGCGAGAAGCGCATTATAAGCGTTGAACGTACCGATTAAATTTGTCTCAAGAAATATTTCTTCCCCTTTAATTTCAACGGTAAATCGCGTACCGTTAAAATCAAAATCCAAACTTTTTATTTTGTAATCCGAGCCGGATGAAAAACCGAACCGGACTATTTTACCTTTGCAATCCGCGACAATCTTTTCGGCAAAATCGTCGTCTGCGTTTACAACCGCAATTCCGGAGGGTTTCAGCGAATCGAACAAAATCTTTTTTGCTTCAAAATAATTTTCTCTTGTTTTATAAAAATCCAAATGGTCGGATGCGAGATTTGTAAATGCGACAACGTCAAAATCCAATCCGTAAACACGTTTCAGAGAAAGCGCGTGCGAGCTTACTTCCATTACGCAATCGGTAACGCCTTCATCAATCATTTCGGAAAGAAGACCGTTAATCGTATATGATTCGGGAGTCGTAAGTTTTGTCGGGATTTCTCTTTCCCCTACAATATTTTTTATCGTCCCGATCAGTCCGCTTTTTCTTCCTGCTTCTTTCAAAATATTTTTGAGATAAAATGCCGAGGTTGATTTTCCTTTGGTTCCCGTTATTCCGATTAAATTAATTTTAGTTGACGGACGCCCGTAAAACAAGTCCGAAATAACAGCAAGCGCTTCGCGCGTATCGGGAACGACAATTTTAATCGTATTGTTATGCGAATAAATTTCTTCGGGTAAATTATCTTCCTCTATTACAACCGCGGGACACCCTTTATTTATTACGTCGGGAAGCGCTGAATGAGCGTCGAAGTTAAATCCCTTAATCGCAATGAAGAGAGTTTCGTTGTCAACCTCTCTGCTGTCAACCGAAATTCTTTTTATCTCGGCGTCAAGATTAGTTCCGACGGCTTGCGTAACTTTCAGATTATTTAATATTTCGGATATTTTAATCATTTACTTTTGCAAACCAATTTTACGGTCAAATTTTTTCTCACAACGAAGCCCGCTTTCACGTTCTGCGCAACAACTTTGCCGTGTCCTTTCACAGTGTAATCTACTCCCATTGCGTTAAGCACAGCCGATGCGTCCCGCTTATTCATTCCGATTAAATTGGGCATTGTGCTCCGTTTGAAAAATCCTTTATCATTGGGATTAAGCGCCTCGCTGTTCTTTTCAGGCAAATCTGCGAACGACTTAACATCACTGTTCTTTTTCCCTTTTTTAACTTTAACGAGAAGTTCCTCGTAACCTTTGCTTTCTCCTCCGGAATTTTCCGTTCCCAAAGTCGGGTCAAGCGCAAGCAAACCTTCAACGACATTTTTAAATATCGGAGCGGCTACCGTTCCGCCGTACTTTGATTTCTGCGGGGAGTCAACCATTATGTAGCAAACCAGCTTGGGATTTTGCGCGGGGAAAAACCCGACAAAGGAAGTATAAAACTGCGAGTGCGAATATTTCTTTCCGATTAACTTTTGCGAAGTTCCGGTTTTGCCTCCGACCGTTACGCTCTTTATCTGCGCGGCTTGCGCCGTTCCTTCTTTAACGACTCCGGTCATCCACGACCTCAAAATTTTTGAGGTGCTTTCACTGATTACTTTACGAATCATTTCGGGATGTTTTCTTAAAATTATTTTGGAGTTATCCTTAACTTCTTTAACAATAAAGGGACGATAAAGCTTACCGCCGTTAACTATTGCGGAATAGGCGTTTGCGACCTGCAGCGGAGTTACGGCGATTTCGTAGCCGATTGACATAAAGGGCTTTGAAACGGCTGAGAAGGAATTCGGTTTTTTCAGCATTCCGCAAGTTTCCCCGGGAAGTTCGATTCCGGTAACATTACCGAACCCGAAGTTTCTCAGATAAACATAAAATTTTTCGGGAGAGATTCTCTCGCTCAGTTTAATCATCCCAATGTTGCTCGAATGCTCGAGGACTTCCTTGACCGTCAGCCACGGATATTTATGGTCGTCTCGAATCGTTACCGTTTTAAATCTGTATCTGCCGTTTTCCGTATTAACTTTGGCGCTTCCCTTTACTAACCCGTTATCTAACAGCATCGCCATTGTTACCGATTTCATCGTCGAGCCGGGTTCGTATCTGTCGGTAATCGCTCTGTTTTTCAATCTGTAATTATCAAAATAATTATAGTGGTTCGGGTCGTAATTCGGGATATTAGCCATCGCAATTATCTCGCCCGTATTCGGGTCCTCAATTATGCCTACTCCCGATTTACCCTTAAACCCGGAAACGCCGTCCGACAGCGCTTTTTCCAAAATCTTCTGCGCGTTAATATCTATCGTAAGAACAACGTCGTCCCCTTTAACGGCTTTCCGCGACAAATCCTCGCGCAAAGCGACAACTCTTCTTTTGCTGTCGAGCTGTCTGATTAAACGACCGTCTTTACCGCGAAGATATTTATCGAACTCCTTTTCTATTCCGGTAACGGCTTTTCCTTCCTTATTTACAAAACCGAGAATATGCGCCGCGGCGCTTCCGAACGGATAGACGCGGGAATTATCTTCCCGTTTTATTAAGCAGCGGAAAGCGTAATTATCAAGCATCGTCGCTTTTGCAAGAGGCACTTTTTCCTCAAGAAGAATATTGCGCCGTTTGACTTTGGACTTCAGTAAAGATAAATAATGACTTTTGCTCTTACCGAATATCGACGAAAAGACCGTGCAGATTGAGTCTCTCGTTTTCGGGTCGGCAATTTTTCTATCGACGTAAAAAGAAATTTCGTCTTTTGTATATGCTAAAACTTCTCCGTTGCGGTCAAGGATTTCTCCCCTCTGCGCCTTAACGATTATAGGTTTGGTTGATTGCCGCTTAGCGATAAGGAGATACTTTTGATGCTCGACTACTTGAACTTTGTAAAGCTCTCCTACAACTACAATGTAGAAAAGGAAAAAAACGCCGAAAATCAGTAATCCACGCAGTAAAGTTTTATTCATATTCACTTTTAACTATTTTTTTAATATGCCGTAATTCTCTTCCGTCAATAATAATTTTTTCATTAACTTTTTTGTTGGCAACCAAACCAAGCTCGCCGGTTGCGATTTTTTCAATTCTATACTGAGCAAGTAGCTTTTGTTTTTGAATCAGAAGATCCTCCAATTCGCTTTTTACTCTTTTATCTTTTCTCAACAGGTTGATTTTTTTTCTGCTTAGATTATCTAATATTTTCACATTAAACACATGCGTAAGACCGGAAACAGCGAAAAGAAAAACGACTGCAAATATTACGGTTCTTTTCTTTATTGATTCATTCATACTCTTTCCGCAACTCTTAATTTAGCGCTTCGAGCGCGTCTGTTTTCCTTTAATTCATTTTCGCCGGCAACCACAGGTTTTCGCGTAATAATTTTTAATCGCTGCTGTTTATCGCATACGCAAACCGGACTTTCAGGCGGACAGATACAGTCCAACGTTTCATACTTAAAAAATTCTTTCACAATTCTGTCTTCCAACGAGTGAAAAGTAATTATTCCGATTCTTCCTCCTTGTTTTAATAAAGGCATGGATTTTTCAAGAAACATTTTCAAATCTTCCAACTCGTTATTAACATATATCCGCAACGCTTGAAAAACTCTCGATAAACTTTTGTTCAAATAAAACTCCGGAGTAATCTCGGCGACAATTTCGCGCAAATCATAAGTTGATTTAATAGGCGAAACTTTACGTCTTTCAACAATCTTGGACGCTATCTTCCGCGATTTTTTCTCCTCGCCGTACTTAAAGATAATATCGGCAATCTCCTTTTCGTTGAACTCGTTTAAAAGCTCGGCGGCGCTCAAACCTTCTTCGCGATTCATACGCAGATCAAGGGGAACGTCCTCGCGAAAAGTAAATCCCGCTTCTTTGCTGTCGAGCTGAAACGAAGAAACTCCGAGATCGGCAAAAATTACATCAAAGCTTTCAATGAACTCGATTTTTGAAATCAAATCAATATTGCTGAAACTCGTGTTGTAAAGCCGGACGCGAGAATCATTTTCAAACAACTTTTTACAATAATCAAAAGCCGATTTATCTTTATCGACGCCAATCAATCGCGACGACGCATCCGACATCTCCAAGAATTTTTCCGAATGCCCGCCAAAACCGATTGTTCCGTCAAAATAGATTCCGTGTCCGTCGCGTATTAAAAACTCTATAGATTCTTTTAATAAAACCGGTTTGTGCGGACTCATCGCAAATCACTTTTTCATAACTTCGGCGGCAATTTCTTCATAACTTGCCGAACTGTTCTCTATATAGGCTTCGTAAACCGCCGGGTTCCAAATTTCTATTTTTTTTACTGCACCGAGAATTAAAACATCCTTTTCAATTTCAGCGTGCTGGATTAAGCTTTTCGGTAATAATAGTCTTGACTGTCCGTCAAGCGTTTCCTCGATAGCGTGTTCGAGAAACATCCTGAGGAACAACATATCTTTCGGATTAAACGAATTAAGAGAGTCAAGTTTTTCTTCGGTAAGTTCTTTCCAATAGTCCATCGGATAAACATCAATATATTTTCCGGCGCCCCGAGTTACAATAAACGTATTGTTTGCTTCCGGCGTTACATATTTCCGCAGCTTTGCGGGAATTGCAACTCTCCCCTTTGCGTCCACCGTATAATTATAACTTCCTAAAAACATATTAACTCTCTTATATATTATTGCATTTTAATCTTTTTTCCCCACCACTCCCCAAAATAATATTTTCTTATTGATTTTGCAAACAAAATCCCCATAAAAATAATAGCCGGTTTATTAAGAGTTTTATCGTAACTTATTATATTCTAATTAGTTATAAGATTGGATTTGAGGTGAAGTTTTTTTTAGTTTTGCAGTAAATTGAAAATTAGCGAGAATTCTGATGCCGGGGAAAAACAAAATCGAGGAGC
The DNA here is from genome assembly GCA_027036655.1 of Melioribacteraceae bacterium. Taxonomy (GTDB): domain Bacteria; phylum Bacteroidota; class Ignavibacteria; order Ignavibacteriales; family Melioribacteraceae; genus WGAL01. The sequence continues at coordinate 175 of JALWEC010000286.1, read as the reverse complement.
TTGAAAAGGTAATAGGCAGACAGACGGTAGTAATCGAAGTGTTAACATAAAACTTAAAATTAGCTTAACTATTGATGAAATGATAAACAAATTAAAAGAGAGAGGAATAAACATATCTGAAAATTGTAATATGCTCTCGATCGACAGAAGTACAAATCACCGTAATTGTTCAAAA
>JALWEC010000285.1 GCA_027036655.1 Melioribacteraceae bacterium | reverse complement strand
GCCTCGGGGAGTTTTTCTTTCGGCTGGTGATGATCGCAGATTATAGTGTCAATCCCGAGCGAGTTTGCATAATCAACTTCGTCAACGGCCGTAATTCCGCAATCTACGGAGATAATAAGCTGCGTGTTATGTTCCTTGGCAAAATCAATTCCGTCCCGCGAAATTCCGTAACCTTCGGATAGTCTATTCGGAATATAAATCTCAACATCAGCCCCGAGATTTTTCAGAAACATGTACATCAACGACGATGCGCATGTTCCGTCAACGTCATAATCTCCGTAAACAACTATTTTTTGATTGCAAGTGATTGCCTCGATTGTGCGGATGGAAGCTTCTTCCATTCCGTCCATTAAAAACGGGTCGTGCAGGTCTTCCAGCGTAGGTCTGAAAAAATTCTTTGATTCCAAAAAATTAGTAACACCCCGCTGAATTAGGAGTTCCGCAAGAACTACCGAAATATTTAAACTATCCGCTAAAGCAAGCGCATCTTCCTGCGGGACGCGCTTTCCGAATTTCCAACGTGTTTTTTGCATTTTCTCAATACGGAAGAACACTTCTGATGCAAGTCTGTAAGCCGAATTCTGTAATCCCAAAATAATGGGACGGCAATTATTTATCTAGGCTTGCCGTTACCGACAAGCTCAAGCGACCTACCCTGGGAACAAACGAAGCGGACAACTTCGCTCCAAAGTGGAAGTTCCCTTTACTTGGTCTTGCTCCGAGTGGGGTTTGCCATGATTCCGCAAAAGCGGAACTCCTTTCGGACCTTCGATATTACTACCGAAGCGGTAGGCTCTTACCCTGCCTTTTCACCCTTATCACGGACAAAGCCGTGACGGTATATTTTCTGTGGCGCTTTCCGTAACCACGGACTTTCGCCCGCGGCTCCCGGGAGTTACCCGGCACCCAGTCCTTTGGAGTTCGGACTTTCCTCTATTCGATTTTTCTACCGAATAGCAATTGCCCAACTTGCATCATACGTGTTTCTTCCACTCTCTTATCTTATTTATTAATCAATTATCGGAATATACGAATTTTCTCATTTTTTTTCTTGGAAAAGAGAGAATGACAGCTATTCGGGGAATAAAACATTATTTAATTTTTACAAATAATTTAACTCTGAATTACGGAATCCGAAGGATTCATATATTAATAGAAGAATGAATTAAAAATTATATACGACCCCAACGGGGTCGAATAACATAATGAGACCAAAATTCTTCTACCAATATATATTCCCTTCGGGATTAAGAAAGAACAAACTCTGAATTTCCGATTATAGAAAACCTGTTTGTTTATAATTTTTATAATGGCATATATTTGAACCCATATTGCTGAAGAATAAAAAACGAGCAAGGAAATTATTAATTTAGAGTTTATTCTTCAATTTCTCCTTTCTCACAAAAAAAAAGGTTCTTTCATCTGATAAATTGATTGATTAACTTTACTTTAAATATTCATCACTATTCGGGATAATCAATGTTTGATAAAAATAAAATTTTATACGGCTTTTTTAATGACGATGATTTCTTAAGGATTTCCGACGCAATCAAAAAAGCGGAATCCACAACCGCGGGAGAGATAAAAATCAGCATTAAAGAAAAACGAACTTTTTCGCAAAGGAAAAAATCTCTTTTTGAACTTGCCTCGGAGGAATTCCATCGCCTGGGAATGACAAACACGCGAGATAAAACCGGGATACTGATTTATCTCCTTCTTTCGGAAAAGAAATTTTATATCTTAGCCGACGAAGGCATCAACGGCAAGGTTGAGCAATCCGTGTGGGATTCTATTCGCGACAGGATGGCGAGGAAATTTTCACTCGGACATTTTGCAAATGGGATTATAGAAGGTATCGGGGAAATAGGAGACGTTCTTACAAAGCATTTCCCGATTAAAGCCGACGACACAAACGAACTTACCGACAAAGTGGAAATTAGTTAAAAAGCTGTTCGTTAATCTCCGTTGCGCCCCGCCCGCAGAGAGTCTTTTTTTCAATCATTGCAGACTTCTACGAGTCGAGACTTACACAATTTCTTAGCAACGATGAGTAAAATTCAAATATCCAACAATGTGATTAACCTCTCACGTGTAAAGACTACTTCATCAGAATCATCTTTTTCACGCTCGAAAATTCACCGGCAGTGAGTCTGTAAAAATAAATTCCCGAGCTTAATTTACTTGCGTCAAATTGAACAGAATAATTTCCCGGCACTTGTTTTTTATTTACGAGCGTGGCTACTTTTCTTCCAAGGATGTTGTAAACCATTAATTTTACAGACAATTCATGAGATTGACGCGTCGCTTCACTCCTCGCAATGACGTAAGTTATATTTGTTGTAGGATTGAACGGATTCGGGTAGTTCTGACCAAGTGCAAATTTTTCCGGTAAATCTGAATTTAGATTAACTTCAACAATATCGCTGTATTTAAAACTTCCGTCCGTATCAATTATTTTTAGCTTGTATTCATAGGCGCCGGGATTTATTTTGTTATCAACAAACGAATATTGTTTCGGCGAATTTGAATTACCCGAAGCCATAACTTTGCCTATCATTGTCCAACTGTTTTCAGTTGCTTCGTTATTTACCGGAGCTCTCTCGATTTGGAAAGAATAAACGTTAACTTCCGTTTCGGTTCTCCAATTAAGTTCAACATTTCCGCCAACCATATTTGCGGTAAAGGAAGATAATTCAACCGGAGTAGCGCCTTCGTTCTTACTCATTTCGAGAGCCAAATTTCCCGCTTTACCCGGGTCAAAAATAGGTCCGCCGGAACCGTTATTTCTATACTCAAATCCGTCCGAACCGTCGGAATTTTCAATTCCTATTAATGCGTCGCCGTTAATTGTTGTGCCGGAAACTTCGGCATTAAGCGAACTTTCGGCGGTGTTAAATTGAATTTTAATATTGCCGTTTTGTTTTAATATAATTTGGAATGTTATCCATTCGTTATCATCTCCATAGTCATGATAATGATACCAGGTAACTACAAAATTACCGCCTGTATCGGCACCGTAATATACTTTCCCGTCGTTCAAGTCATCTAAGTCCATTAAACAACCGGCTATTATATTATCCGGATTGTCGGTATTGGGAATAGCCACCGAACTTCCTCCGCCGGAATAACCCGACCCAAAGGCAATTACACCGTTCGAACCGATATAACAATCTGTATAAGCGTTACCAAAAAAAGTAAAGCTAAATCCGATTGCCGCATTATAATAACCGTCGTCGTCGCCTCCGGATGTCCAACTCGTAATTTCGGTGTGCGCTTTGGCAG
>JALWEC010000284.1 GCA_027036655.1 Melioribacteraceae bacterium | reverse complement strand
AATATACTTTACGCAGCCGGAGTTTCCTCCGACCGCGCAAACTAATTATTTCTGTAATTCGGCGATTCGTTTTTCAACAGCGTTGATTTCACTCTCCAAATCGCGCTGATGAAGTTCGAGACGCTCCTTGTATCTTTTCAGCGTCTCAAGTTCATCCATAACAGGCAGTTCGCCGGCAAAACCATTCATGCCAAAGCCGAATCTTCCACCTCTTCCGAATCCGCCTCCGCGACCGAAGCCGTATCCCATACCGTTTCCCTGTCCGCGACCTCTTCCGAATCCCATTCCGTAGCCGCCGCCTTTCCATTGATTAAATCCGTGCATCATGTACCTCCTTTTTTTGTTATTTATTATTTGCACAATATTGCAATATTGTATTAAAAAAAAGAGTGAAACAGACTAATAGAAGACTTTACATAACCTAGAAATATGTCATTCTGATTCCCGACAAAGTCGGGAAGAAGAATCTCATGTCCGGTAATTATACCTGATTTTGAGATATTTCGGAAAACTTCTACCTTCGCCGTGATGAACTCAATTTGACAAATTTAGGTTTCGCAAAGGTTTCTAATAATTAGTCTGTCCTCTCCTGATAAAGGTTCTCCAAAGTTCCCTTAATTAAAAGATCTATTGCTTCGTCAATATTCATTTTATCCGTCAGAATAACTTTTAGTCCGGCATTCACAAAACTCTGATAAGCTCCGGCTCCCATTCCGCCGGCAATCAGCATATCGCAATCGGCGATTTCCCTCGCCATTGAGGCATGCCTGTCGTTTGCTTCCGGACCAAACCCGTGCCGCCCTTCGGAGTCGCTGTGCGAATGCTCATGATTATGGTTCTGCGCACCCTGAGCATAATGTCCGGTTCCCCGCGGGCGAATCTCCTGCGAGAACTGCTTTTCATCTTTGATAGTTATAATTTTATAAAATCTGGATCTCCCGAAATGCTGGGAAATCGTTTCCGCATCATTTGTTACGACAGCTACTTTCATAATTTCTCCGTTTTATTCAAAATAAGCTTGAAATCTGTTAAACCAATCTTTTGATATTTTTGTCGCAATATCAATAATTTCCAAAACTCGCGCGTCTCCCAAAGTAAAAAAGAGCGACACGCCTTCTTTTCGTGCCGAGACTAATCCGACATTTCGCAGCATACTCAAATGACGCGAAACAACCGAAGGATCAAGTTCCAGAATGGAGATTAACTCCCCGGAACTTTTCTCCCCATCTTTCAGGGCTTCCAGAATTTTGATTCTCTGATCGCTTGCTAGCGCCATAAAGAATCTGCTTCTCGGATCCTCCATCTGCCCCATCATTCTTCTTCTGTGTCTTCCGAAACCCGGCATAAATATTCCTTTTTGTATTATTGCATATTTGTGCAATAAATATGATAAAAATTTTTCTTAAATGCAAATATTATTTTAAGGTTTAACTGCTGAGATTTAATACTTGGGAGTCCGCCAAGGCGGAGCCCGTTCCACTACGTTCCGCTCGCAATGACGTGTTTTTTTTAATATTTTAGCGTCATTGCGAGGAGCTTGCGACGTGGCAATCTCACCGGTGAACACGCAGTTGCCAAATATTCAAAAAAAGGTTAATCGGCTAATCACGAAGAAAAAAGTAGCAACTCCGTAGGAGTGACACATTTGTAACAAAAGCAAACTATTATGTTTTAGCTCCGTAGGAGCGACACCTTTTTTCCGTATGCGACGTCTTCCATTGTAATTGTTTGTATCGCTCCTACGGAGCTTCTGATTGGGGTTGTGTTGTTTGTTACAAAGATTCTACTCCTACGGAGCAGAAGTAACAAATTGAGGCGTTACAGATAAAGTTCAAGACAGTTTATTTTTTAGCGCCGTCGCGTTCGCCGTAGCGGATGCTGACGCAATTTTTCGCAATGACGTTTGTTTTTTAAAAAAGTATCAGTCATTGCGAGGAGCTTGCGACGTGGCAATCTCACGAGAAAACACGCAGATGCTGAATGTTCAAAAAGCGGTTTAACGGGTGAGGTTGAATCTTTAGGAGATTGCCACACCCGCTAAAGCGGGTTCGCAATGACGCTTGTTTTTGTTTGTTTTTTATTCGTTCGCAATCCGTACGAGGCGGACGGTTTGTTTTTTTCCACCGTCACGACACCATGCAATTAAACAAATAATATGTTTCATCTCGTTATTTATATTTTTATTTTTTGATATACAAATTATTTAGACGAGGTATAAAAAATGATTTTACATATATTAACATTAGCCGGAGTTTTTTCCGTTGCGGTTTTATTAATGGGCGTTGCGGTTTATTTTTCAAATTACAGAAAAGATGGCGCAAGCTGTTGCGGCGAGGGACATTGCGACTCCGGCTTACACTCCGGTTCGCACAATTGCGATTCAAAATCCGTAGCCGATTTAACGGAAGAAGAAAGAAGAAAACTCCCCCGTTTCAAAATTGTAGAAATAAAGGAATAGAAACCTTTGCAAAACCTAAAATTGTCATATCGAGTTCGCCAAGTTTACTCCAACTGTTTTTGTTGGGGGCAGAGATGGAAGCCGTCCTAAATATCTCTGAATTCAGTATAATTACCGGTTCTGAGATTCTTCTTCCCGACTTTGTCGGGACTCAGAATGATATTTTATTCGGTTATGCAAAACCTTCAAATAGTTAATTCTTCTTTCCGTTTCCTTTATTGTAATTTTTCCGGTAATTCTTTTTTTGCGGAGGGCGACGGTTATTTTCGCTCCGTTTCCGATTAGGAAGCGGTGGAATAGCTTCGAGCAACTCGTCCTCCGGATAGGTTAATTCCAGTTTATGCTCCAGAAATTCCTCGATTGCCGGAATCTGAAATGAATCCCCTTCCGAGGCAAAACTTACGGAAGTCCCTATTTCACCGGCTCTTCCGGTTCTCCCGATTCTGTGAACATAATCTTCGGGATCTTCAGGCAAGTTGTAATTTATTACATGGCTTACCCCCTCGATATGAATTCCTCGTCCCGCAACATCGGTTGCCACCAGAATCTTAACTTTGCCCTGTTTGAAGTTCTCTAACCGGTTCATTCTTCTTTTCTGGTCAATATCACCGGTAAGGAGAGTTGTGGAAAAACCGTAGCGGGAAAGTTTATCGTAAACCTTTCGTGAAATATCTTTCCGGTTACAAAAAATCATTACCTTGCTGAAATCCTTCCGCTTAAGCATGTTGTAAAGGAGAGGAAATTTCTCGTCGTCGGAAACGATGTACATTACCTGGTTAATATCCTTTGCCTCTTTATGTTCGGAATCGATTGAAACTATTACCGG
>JALWEC010000283.1 GCA_027036655.1 Melioribacteraceae bacterium | reverse complement strand
ATTAACGGAGCTTACGCCGCTTTTCAGGATACGCTCCTCGGCTCTATAACGAAAGGAAAGCTCGCGGACTTTACCGTTCTTTCGCAGAATATTTTAACGGTTCCCGATTGGAAATTGCCGAAGACCCAAATTCTATATACAATAATCGGCGGAAAAGTTCTTTACAAACGGAAAGGCATGGATTGAGATATTGCAGACTAATAGAACGCTTTGCATAACCACGAAATTTGTCATTCTGAGTCCCGACAAAGTCGGGGAGAAGAATCTCAAAACCGATGATTATTTCAAATTTAGAGATTTTTCGGACGGCTCACACTCCGCCTTGGCGTACTTAATATAACAAATTTAGTTTTTACAAAGGTTTATAATAACTAATTTTTTAATATGAATCTTTTTTTTAAAATATTCTTTTTTCTTTCGATTACTTTTTGTTCTGCTTTCGGCCAAACATTGCAAGGTAAGATTTCCTCAATTTTGTCAGAAGCAAAAGGAATTACCAAAATTGGAATTAGTATTATTGACGCGGATTCGGGCAAAATTATTTACGAGAAAAATTCCCGCGAACCTGTTACTCCCGCTTCAACCGTTAAACTCTTTACAACATCAGCGGCTTTGTTAAATCTCGGAAAGGGATTTAGATTTTCCACTTTGCTTTTAACAACGGACAATAATATAGCCGACGGCACAATCGACGGAGACGTTATAATTAAAGGGCTTGCGAATCCCTTCTTTACTTCCGCACAATTAGACAGTATGACACTCGTGTTAAAGGAACTTGGAATAAACAGAATAAGCGGAAATATCGTCGGGGACGATTCCTATTTCGATTCGCGCTACGACCGTGAAAAATGGATTAAGCATGAGAGAAGCGAGCTTGCGCTTCCTCCTATTTCATCGCTAATTATGGACAGAAACGAAATTACGCTTTCATTTATTCCCGTAAAAAATAAATCAAAACAGTTTGAGTTTTCCGTTCTTCCAAAAAGTAATTTATATCATATAACGAACAATGCAAAAATCACGCGACGCAGAAGACTCCCGTCAATATTGGTTTACAGCCGCCCGAAAAAGATTAATATCAATATCGGAGGATATATCAGAAAACGGAGGCATGCGTATTCCTACAAAGCTTTTGTTGATAATCCCCCTCTTTTTATCGCAGACTTGCTTTACGATAAGCTGATAAATCAAGGGATTCAAGTTGACGGCGGGATAAAAGTCAACCGGTACAAGGGGAAAACATATCTGCTTGACAAAAAAGAAACCGCTCTTGAGAATGTGATAAAAAAAACGGATAAAGAGAGCGATAATTTTTTAGCGGAAATAATATTTAAAACGCTCGGCGCGCAGTACAGTCACGAAGCCGGGAACTCTTTCTACGCAACCCAAGCCGTTTATTCCTTTTTAGCGAAAGCCAGAATTAACAGCGATAATATAGATATCGTTGACGGCTCGGGATTATCGCGCGCCAATAAGCTGACCGCGCTTGCTGTAACTCAACTTTTAAAATTCGTTTACAACGACAAAGAAATTTTCAATACTTTTTATTCCTCCCTTTCCTCAGCGGGAGAAGACGGCACGCTTGAAAGCCGGCTGGCAGGTTTCGGACTGAAAGGAAATTTTCACGGTAAGACGGGAACTCTTAACGGAGTTTCGGCTGTTTCAGGGTACCTTAGCGCAAACTCGGGAAAGAATGTAATCGTTTCAATCCTGATTAATTTCAATCGAGGCGGGGCGGACTATTGGCGCGAAATTCAGGATGAAATTATTATCCAAGTTGCAAAAGATTATTAGGGAACTTTCACCAAACTTTTCTTTCGTCGCTTTTATTCTTGCTCGATGCCGTATTTCTCAACAAGCCGGTAAAGCGTTGCGCGCCCGATGTCAAGGCGTTTCGCCGCTTCCTGCATATTCCAATTCGTAACTTTCAAAGCATGGCGAATAGCCTGCTCTTTCAGTTTTTCAAACGGAATAACGGGAGAATCGGGATCGAAAAAAACCGTAGTCTGCGAAGCGCTCTTTTCGGTTCCGGCAATTTGTTCGGGCAAAGTTTCCTCGGTAATTTTGTTCCCGTCGGAAAGTATCATCGCTCGCTGAATTGTATTTTCAAGCTCGCGAACATTTCCGGGCCATTCGTAATCGTAAAGTTTTTTCATCGCCCCTTTTGTAACGCCTTTAATATTCATTCCCATTTTATCGTTAAACTTTTCAATAAAATGATTAACAAGCAGCAGAATATCGCCGCGTCTGTTTCTCAAAGGGGGAACGGTAATTGGGAAGGAGTTTAATCTGTAAAACAAATCTTCCCGGAAAAGTTTATCCCTAACCATTTCCGATAAATTTTGATTTGTAGCGGAAATAATCCGGACGTCGCTTTTTATTACGTCGTTGCTTCCGACGCGCTCAAATTCCTTTTCCTGAATGACTCTTAAAATTTTTGCCTGAAGTGAAATTTCCAGCTCTCCTATTTCATCAAGAAAAATTGTTCCGCCGTCGGCAATTTCAAACTTTCCTATTTTCCTTTGATGCGCGCCGGTAAAAGCTCCTTTCTCATGTCCGAAAAGTTCGCTTTCCAAAAGTTCGCGGGGAATCGAAGCGCAGTTAACTACGATAAAGGGTTTATCTTTTCTTTTTCCGTTATAATGAATCGCCTTTGCAATCAGCTCTTTTCCCGTGCCGCTTTCCCCTTGAATCAAAACGGTTATTTCATTATTTATTACTTTGGAAACAAGGTTAAAAACTTGTTGCATTTCTTCCGCGCCGGAAACGATGTTATCAAAACTGTATTCCCGCTGAAGCGACGATTGAAGGAACTCAACCTTTTTAATCAGTTCGTAATTCCTAAGAGCGTTTTTTACGGTTGTTTCAAATCTGTTTTGGTCAATAGGTTTGGGGAAATAATCGAAGGCGCCAAGTCGCAACGATTCGAGCGCGACATCAATGCTCCCTTGAGCCGAAAGCATAATAACGGGAAGATTCTCGTTTTTTGCATGTACGGTTTTCAGCACTTCAATTCCGTTTATATCAGGCAGCATTATATCCAGTAAAATAAGGTCGGGATTGTCGCCGAGCGATTCAAGCATCTCGGTTGCGTTATCGAATGAACGCACATCGTATCCCCATTTGTTTTTAACCCAATGCGACACTAATCGCAGAATCGACGGTTCGTCGTCCACAACAAAAACCAATTGTTTCACATTCTACTCCATATTTTTAGGAAGTCTGATTTCCACTTCCGTTCCTTTATCCAATTCACTTTTAATTGTAACCGTTCCCTTGTGCAAATCGATAATTTGCTTAACAAGAGCCAAACCAATTCC
>JALWEC010000282.1 GCA_027036655.1 Melioribacteraceae bacterium | reverse complement strand
ATAGAAACGATTTATATGATAAACTCGACAAACTAAATGAAGAGTTAGACGAAAAATATGAAGAAATCCTTGATGAAATTTTGCCTCAAGCTTATGCCGTTGTAAAAGATACCTGCCGCAGATTGGTTGGAAAAACATGGGAAGCCGCCGGACAAAAAGTTACCTGGGATATGATTCCTTACGATGTTCAAATTATTGGCGGTATTGTTCTTCATCAGGGAAAAATCGCAGAAATGGCAACGGGCGAAGGTAAAACATTGGTCGCCGCTTTTCCCCTTTACCTCAATGCGCTTACGGGACGCGGAGTTCACCTTGTAACGGTTAACGATTATCTTGCCAAACGCGACAGCGAGTGGATGGGCGAAATTTTCAAGTTCCACGGACTTACAATCGGATGTATTCTTAATACAATGTCGCCGGAAGAACGGAAAAAAGTTTACAATATGGATATTACGTACGGAACGAATAACGAATTCGGTTTCGATTATCTTCGCGACAATATGGCTATCGATAAAGAGAACCGCGTTCAGCGGGGACATAATTATGTAATCGTCGATGAAGTTGACTCCGTTTTAATTGACGAAGCACGTACGCCTCTTATTATTTCCGGTCCGGTTGAAAGCGACGACCAGCGCTTTTTCGATATGAAACCGCGCGTGGAACGCCTCGTAAGAAAACAGCAGAAGTTCGTTGCCGAAATAGTTCAGAAAGCCGAACAGCTGTTGCAGACCGGCGATCCTAAGGACAAAAAAGAAGCGGGCGTTCATTTGCTTCGCGCTCACAGAGGTTTTCCGAAAAACAAAAAATTAGCAAAACTACTTTCCGAGCCGGAATATAAAAAACTGCTGCAACAAACCGAGTTGGAATACCTTCGCGAAAAAGGAAAATATATGCATATCATCGACGACGAACTTTACTACGCCATCGATGAAAAGTTGAATACTATCGACCTTACGGAAAAGGGACGCGACGAATTAGCCGCCGGTTCTACCGAAGGAAAAGACTTTTTCGTACTCCCCGATCTTGGCGAAGAAATAAGTGTTTTGGAAAACGACGAGTCTCTTTCCGAAGAAGAAAAAAGGAAGAAGAAAGACGCACTCTACAAACTTTACAGCGAGCGAAGCGATACGATTCACACGTTAAATCAGCTTTTGCGCGCTTACACTATGTTTGAGCGCGACGACGAATACGTCGTTACCGAAGAGGGAAAAATTGCAATCGTTGATGAATTTACCGGACGCGTTTTGCCCGGACGCCGTTACTCCGACGGTTTGCATCAGGCGATTGAAGCAAAAGAAAACGTTAAAGTTGAGAAGGATACTCAAACCCTTGCTACAATTACGCTTCAGAACTATTTCCGTTTGTACAAAAAATTAGCAGGTATGACGGGTACGGCGGAAACAGAAGAAGGGGAGTTCTGGGAAATATATAAACTTGAAGTTGTTGTAATTCCTACGAACAAACCGATTGCGCGCGTTGACGAAGAAGATGCAATTTACAGAACCAAACGGGAAAAATACGCCGCAGTAATCAATAAAATTAAGGAATTAAAAGCCGCGGGACGTCCTGTCCTTGTGGGTACTACAAGCGTTGACGTTTCCGAAACTTTAAGCCGGATGCTTAAACGGCAGGGAATTCAACACAATGTTTTGAACGCCAAACAGCATAAACGGGAAGCGGAAATCGTCGCTTATGCCGGTCAGCCGGGAGCGGTTACTATCGCCACCAATATGGCAGGTCGCGGAACGGATATTAAACTCGGGGCGGGAGTTGTGGAAAAAGGCGGTCTTTACATCCTCGGCACCGAGAGACACGAATCACGCCGTATCGACAGGCAGCTACGCGGTCGCGCCGGTCGCCAGGGAGATCCGGGAACAAGTAAGTTTTTTATCTCTCTTGAAGATGATTTGATGCGTCTTTTCGGAAGCGACAGAATTACGAATGTAATGGGAAAACTCGGACTCGAAGAGGGAGAGGCAATCGAGCACTCGATGATTACAAAGTCGGTTGAACGCGCTCAGAAAAAAGTTGAAGAAAACAACTTTGCCATAAGAAAAAGACTGCTGGAATATGACGATGTAATGAATCAGCAGAGAGAAGTAATTTACACTCGCCGCGGCAAAGCCCTTGAAGGGGAAAGATTAAAGGACGAAATCTTTGAACAACTTGAAGATTATGTTGACGACCTCCTTGATAACTATCTGGAAAACGGTGAAGTTGAAAAGATTCACGACGCCCTTTTACAGCACTTACTTATCGATGTGAAAATTTCGCCCGATGAAATTGAGACCTTAAAACACGAAGGCGCAAAAGAAAAAATAATGGAAGCCGCGCGTAAGTTCTACAAAGAAAAGGAAGAAATGCTCGGCTCCGAACTCCTTGCCCGTATTGAGCGTTACGCGGTATTAAGCGTAATCGATGAAAAGTGGAAAGAACATCTCCGCGAAATGGATGACTTGAAGGAAGGTATCGGGCTGAGAGCTTACGGGCAGAAAGACCCGCTGCTTGAGTACAAAGGGGAAGCGTTTAACCTGTTTGTCGAGCTGCTTAAAACAATCAGAGATGAAACCATTTCACTTACATTTAAGCTTTTCCCACAGGAACCGGAAGAAGTTCAGCAGAAGCGTAAAAAATCACGAAGCATTACGGTGAGGAAAGAAAGCGCGGACAACATGGGAATTCGTACGGCGGGACAAACGGACGAAGGCGCACAGCGCGGGAAACAGCAGCCGATTGTACGCGTCGAGAAGAAAATCGGACGAAACGACCCTTGCTGGTGCGGAAGCGGCAAGAAGTATAAAAATTGTCACGGTAAAAACGCATAAGGAGAAACCGCCATGAAAAAAATTGAAGCCATTATTCGTCCTTTTAAGTTAGACGAAGTTAAGGACTTGCTTATTGAAGAAGGGATTAAGGGAATGACGATTACCGAAGTCCGCGGCTACGGCAGGCAAAAAGGGCATACGGAAACTTACCGCGGCAGTGAATATCAAATTGAATTTGTGCCTAAAATTAAAATAGAAGTTGTTGTTCCCGACGAGAAAGCGGATTTGGTAATCGACTTGATTTTATCCGTCGCGAAAACGGGACAAGTCGGCGACGGGAAAATTTTTGTCTCCTCCATTGAAGAAGCTATCAGAATCAGAACCGAAGAATCGGGAACGGCGGCGCTTTAACTTAAAGTGAGACTTCGTAAAACCATATTGATTTTTCTTCTTGTCGCGCTGCTCGGCGGATGCAGTATGTGGGATAACTTTATCACCTACTTCAACACGTTTTACAATGCTGAACGCGATTACAATCTGGCGCTCGAATCGATAAAAAAA